>JAJDNM010000146.1 GCA_022340665.1 Acidobacteriota bacterium
TGGTCGTCATACAGGAATCGGCCCGCCCGCCGGCCCTCGAGCTCGTCAGATGCGAAGATCCGGAAGAATCGTCGCGAGTCTTTGGTCAGACTCGGCGCCGAAGCGGAGGGTGTGACCGCGATCGTGTCGGTCTCCTCGAGAACCGGGAGCAGCTCGCGCGCGGTGTCGCTGGTGGTGCCCGCCACGAACAACCGAGCTCCTTCACCAGCCAGCCGTCTCATTTCGGCCGCGCCGGTCGCCGGATCAGAAGCCGTGTCGCCCCATAGAACCTGAAAACCGCTCGGGAGGTTTGCCTGCTCCATTTCGATGGCGAGATCGATGCCGTGTTTCATGCTCTCACCGTAGTTGCTGGCCTCTCCGCTCATCGGGAGCAGCACACCGACCACCGGTTTACTGCCGCACGCCGACAGGGCGATGACGGCTGAAATGGTCAGCACTGCCTTGGCCATGTTTTTCCCGAGTATCACGATCCAACCTCCTGCATGCACTATCGTCTCCGGGACATCATACAGAAACCCCTGCAAAAGTGCCTGAGCTTCGCACGCGCTCAACCCAGGATCAGCCTCACACCCATGGCGATGACTGCGAGGACGAACACGATTCGGACTGCTGGTTCTCCGCGGGTGACTGTCACATGGGTCGCGAGCCAGGCCCCCAAGGCGTTGCCGATTGCCAGCGAACCGCCTCCGATCCACCATACCTTGCCCTGGAGAGCGAAAACGATCAGAGCCGGCAGGGTGAACATGCCGATGATGAAGACCTTGTGCATATTGACGCGGACCAGGTCGATGCGGAGGAGTTGGCTGAGAATCGGCATGATGAGAAAACCGACTCCGGCCTGGAAAAATCCGCCCCAGAACCCGACGCCGACCATTGCAAGGTAGGCGAGGATCGGTCGTTCTTCACCGTTTTCGCTGTTTTGAGACGTGGGTCGTTTGCGGACGATCAGGACGACCGCCATAATTAACACACCCCCGAGGGCGCGTTTGAAGAGGACTGGATCGACCGCGACGGCCGCGAAGGCACCGGCGACGGCACCGGGGATCGTGCACAGACCGAGCCCGATGCTTCGGCGGATCTCCGAATATCCCTGGTTCCGGAAGCTGGAAACCGCGGTGATGTTCTGAATCAGAATGGCGACGCGATTGGTACCGTTTGCGGTTGCGGGCTCGAGCCCCAGGAAAATGAGAAGCGGCATGGAGATCAGCGATCCGCCACCGGCCATGACGTTCATGAAGCCGACTCCGATTCCGGCAGCGGCCAGCAGGGGGAGGTGCCACGGTTCCATCGCAGAGGGACTGTATCACCGGTCCATCGGCTCGGGCCCAAACCACTGGCCGCTGGGGCTTATCTCATCGGTGGGAAGTCGCGCAGGATTTTCGCGACCCTTTTTGCGACCACGTCATCCGACGGATTGGGCTTCGAGAAGGCGCCCTGGCCGACCCCTCGCCAGACAAGCTGCCGGTCGCGCCGATCGATGATGTCGATGATCAGGGTCCCCTCGGGAAAACTGTCGACCCACATCGGACCGCCGTGCCATCCCCAGCGGCCCCAGCCGTACCACCCATGATGACGGACTACGACCCGGCGCTGAACGTTGGTGTAAAAAGTCACCAGGAGGTCGGCGTCGCGAGGTGTTGCGGAGCCGAATCCTCTGACTCGGAGTTCGGATGAAATTGCGGCGGCGATTCGCTGATCGACCAGCGGGCTCATCTGAGCTCGACCGCGCTCTCCGCCTGGCCGCTCGTACATCGCGAAACCGGAATAGGCGCTGAAGTCGCGTTGCGTGTCGTGATCTGTTCGAACGATCATCGATGAACAGGAGAGAACCGGTAACAGGAATGTAGCTGCCAGTCCAGAGGATAGAAGACGACGCATTGAGGATCTCCCTTCTCGCATTCGACGATCGGAGCCACGAACAGGTTGTCACCTGGAAGTGGCTGATCGCCAAGGCAATCGCCACATCCACGGTCGTCTCATGCAGGATCCGAGCCAGTGAACCCGGACTATTCATGAGGGTTCGTCAAGAGGACGGCGAGGTGCTGTGACCAGCGGGGTTTGCGACCCGAGGGGCGTGGATTTGTACTCGACAGTACGTCGAACACCGCGAGGCGGGCAAACACCGATCGGTGCGGCGAATCGCCGGCCGCAGTAGGAGCTTTACGAATAGTCCCGGTTAACGCCCGGCGAGGGACCCGTCGCGAGTGTTTGGGCGTCAGTGCTTTCTGAAGATCTGCGACAGCTGCTCTCTCGTGTGGGACGCAGCCACCTTTTGGATTTCACCCATCGCCGACGGGCGCTCGTGATCAGGAGTTTTCGTGAGGCGCCCGGCACGTTCCCGGTTGATTTCGGTGGCCCACTTCTCGAGCCCACAGAGGACATCGTGTCGCGTGATACGACCAACGAGCCTGTCCTCATCCAAGACCGGAAGACAGGCGAAGTCGCACTCGAGAAACGCCCGTGCCGCGGTCAAAAGGTCCATCTCGGGTGTCACGATGACCTCGAGGGGTGACAGGTACTCGCCCACATTGCCGCCGGCTCGTTGATCGTATGCCCAGTTGATGATGGTACGTATGACGTCTTTTTCGGTGAGCAGTCCTACCACCTCACCGTCGTCATTGACCACCGGAATCGCGGCAAATGATGAACGAGCGAGGATGCTCATGCACGGGGCCATCTCCTCGTTCTCGCGAAAGGTCTTGGAGGCTTTCTTCATGTACTTCCGCACAATTGGTGTCTTCGCCATCGGCGTCACCTCCTGCCTATTTCCCAAAGCTTAGCACCATTACGCGGTGGATCAAGGGACCTCTCTGCAAGAAGGAGTTTCGTGTACTTGACGTTCTTGGTATCCTCTCTCCGCTCGATCGCCTCTGACGGTCGATAATTTCGGAAAAGAGTCAGAAATGGCAGTCCACGTCATCAAGAAGGGCCTCGACATCCCGATCAAAGGGTCGCCGGAACAGCGAGTCGAACCGGCGCCGAGGGTCACTAAGGTTGCTGTCCTCGCTCGTGATTACCCTTTCATGAAGCCGCGTATGCATGTGCAGATCGGCGATGAGGTGAGGCGCGGTCAACTGTTGTTCGAGGACCGCAAAACCGCGGGTGTGCGGTTCACCTCGCCGGGTGCGGGAACAGTCGCTGCGATCAACCGCGGTGCACGTCGCTCCCTGGAATCCGTGGTGGTGGAGTTGACACCGGGGGAACGACGGGGGAGCCCCGCCGAAAGCGATTTTCACACTTTTCGCGCGTTCACCGGGCGGGATGTGCAGTCCCTCCGCGGGGAGGAACTGAGAGAGCTTCTGGCGGAGTCTGGCCTGTGGACGGCCATTCGGCAGAGGCCTTTTTCAAAGGTGCCGTCCCCGAGCTCCAGCTGTCACTCGATCTTCGTCACCGCGATGGACACGAACCCGCTTGCGCCGAACCCCGAGGTCGTTCTCGATGGACAGATGAAAGATTTCCAGCGAGGCCTTCAGGCGCTCTGCAGCTTGACCGAGGGAATCGTCTATCTGTGTCGAGCGCCGGGTGCAAGGATCGAACCT
>JAJDNM010000147.1 GCA_022340665.1 Acidobacteriota bacterium
AAGTGGTAGAAACTGCCGCTCGTGGCGTTCGCGCCCTGGATGATCTGATTGACGCCGGTCTGGGCATAGCCCTGGCGCCGAAAGAGCTCCGCCGCGGCAGAAATCAGGCGTTCGCGAGTTGTGGTCTTGCGTGGTGCCACGGGTGTCCCAACCGAAGATCACTCAAATAACTAGAACGTTCTATCTAGTACAACGATAGGTTCTCGAAATCAGGCTGTCAACCCATCGCCGCTTTACCCGTCAGAACGCCGAGACGCGGAGGTAACGCACTTCACAGCTGGACTCGGAAGAAAGGAGCCAAGGATGAAGAAGTTGTTGATTGCCATGTTCGTTCTGGTCATCGCCAGCCCGGTGCTGGCACAAGATGCCGAGATGGGGCCGCCGCCGGTTGTCGAGGCGTCGCACAACGCGGTGGTCGCCTTCCTCAGTTTGACCCCGGAGCAGGTCGAAACCTGGAATGAGATCTACTGGAGTCACCGTGGTGCCGAAGCGCCGCTCAAGGAGGCCATCCGCGATGTCCAGGAGGATATCGACGCACTCTTCGAGGCAGGAGCCCCAGATCCAGGCGCTGTTGGCGCGCTGTTCATCGAACGGCGGGCACTCACCGGGGAACTGGTCGAAGTCCACGTGGTGTATCACGAAGACTTCGTTGCGATGCTCGATGACATTCAGCTCCGCAGGCTGCGCCTGGTCGCGCGTGCCGACGACGTGCAGAAGTTCATCCCGGCCTTCAAGCTCTTCGAGCTCATCCCGAGACGCTGAGCGCAGAGTCTCTCTCCCTCCTGAGAGCAGAAAGGCGGGGCCACGGCGCCGCCTTTTTCGTCTGCGGTTCAGTGCCGCAAAAAAAGTGCCTCATCCGAGCGAAAGAATGTCGGGCACGAGGAAGGAGACATGCACGGGCAGGGGTTCAGGCCGAGGCTTTGCCGCGGGCTGTCGACAGGCCGCCATCGATGCCGATCACCTGACCGGTGACCCAGCCGGAAGTGTCCGAAAGCAACCAGGCGATGACTGTCGCGACCTCTTCCGGTTTGCCAATTCGGCCGAGCGGATGCATCGCGGTCGACGCCTTCAACATCATTTTGTTGCCGGTGATTGCGGCCGACATCGGCGTGTCAACCAGTCCGGGGGCAACCGCGTTGACCCGGATACCCTTGCCGGCATAGGTGGCGGCGGCCGACCGCGTGAGCCCAACCACACCTGCTTTGGCGGCGGCAATCGCCTCGTGGCTCGGCAATCCCACCAGGGCAGCAGACGAGGCCATCAGGACAATCGAACCGCCGCTTCGCCCCATCACCTTGGCGCCGGCACGGACCGTTGCGAAGGCCGTGTCGAGGTTGGCTGCGATCGTCTGCCGCCATTCGTCGTCTTTGGTCTGGTGCGCGGCCTTGAGCAGAATCGAACCGACGCAGTTGACGATGCCGTCGACACCATCGTGAGCATCCGAGACCGAGCGCACGAATTGCTCCACCTCGGCAGTCCGTGTGGCATCGAGCACTTCGGTGGGAGCCCCGCCAAGCTCGTTCGCCATCTGCTCGAGTCGGTCAGAGCGACGAGCGGCCAGAGCCACCGTCGCGCCGTCGGAAGCGAGCTTTCGTGCAACCGCGGAACCGATGCCTCCGGTGCCGCCGAGGATCACATACACTGGCTGTCGTTCCATTTCGGACTCCTTCATTGCGTCCCGCAAAAGGTTTTCTGGAGGGGTCGAATGTGTAAGCGCTGCGGCGGAGCTGAGAATTCCAGCGACTGGACACGATCTGAAGGGACTGGCGTGGAGACTGCTGAGCCGAGGAAGTCATGAGCCATTTCACCGACGAGCTCGATCGCCACCAGCCAGACCCGGGTGGTCGGCGGTGGCTGTTCGTCGCCTATGATCAGCTGACCGACAGTATTGGCCCGTTGTCTGAAGAAGACCCGCTAGAGCTTGGCATTGTCCTGGTCGAGAACCCGTGGAAGGCTGCCCGCCGGCCTTACCACCGCCAAAAGCTCGCGCTGGTGCTGGCCAACCTGCGCCACTTCGCCATCGAGCAGGCGGCTCGGGGTGTCGCCGTACGGCACGCAGTGGCGCGCGGCCCGTATCGCTCTGCCCTGGAGCCGCTGATAGCCGAGCTCGGCCCCCTCCGATTCATGCGGCCGGCCGAATACGAGCTTCGGTTCGACCTCGCACCACTCATCGAGGCGGGCGGACTGATCGAGTTCGCTCACGAAGGATGGTTGACAACCAGCGAGGATTTTTCAGCGAGCCAGATAAAGGGGCCGCCGTGGCGTATGGACGCCTTTTATCGTCACGTCCGCAGGCGGAGCGGAGTGCTGATGGAAGGTGGAAAGCCGACTGGCGGCAAGTTCAGCTTCGATGCCGAAAACCGAAAAGCCTGGCCGGGAGAGCCGCCGCCGCCCAAGCCGCCTGTTTTCGAGCCCGACGGAATCACCATCGAAGTTGCCGAGCTCATCGAACAGCACTTCGCAGCCCACCCGGGCGAGGTTGATCTCGGTCACTTGCCCGCCTCGCGGGACGACGCGGAAACGCTTTGGCGTTGGGCACTTCGCGACTGCATTCCGCTGTTCGGACCATACGAGGACGCGATGTCCCGGTCGAGTTCGGGGCTCTTTCACACCAGGATCTCGGGTCTCCTCAATCTCCAACGTCTGCAGCCATCGCGGGTGGTTGGCGAGGTCGAGACCCTCGACATTCCTCTCGCGAGCAAAGAGGGTTTCATTCGGCAGGTCCTCGGATGGCGCGAGTTCATGCGTCACGTGCACGAGGCAACGCGAGGGTTTCGCGAGCAGTCGGGGGTCGATCCGAAGGCTGCCGAAAGACCGGGTGACGCCGGCTGGTCGCGGTGGTCGGGTTCGACCTGGCCGATTAATTCTGACGACTACGGATTCGATGGTGGCGCCTGTCCGTCCGCGCTCGGCGCTGGCCGACCGCTGCCGGTGTGTTACTGGCCGGGTCAACCCAGCGGTCTCGAATGTCTCGACCGGGTGGTTGAGGACGTGTGGCGCGAGTCCTGGAGCCATCACATTACCCGACTCATGGTGCTGTCAAACATCGCCAGCCTGCTCGACGTGACGCCGCGAGAACTTGCCGATTGGTTCTGGGTTGCCTTCCACGATGCCTTCGATTGGGTGGTGGAACCGAATGTACTGGCGATGGGCACCTACGCTGTCGGTCCCCTGATGACGACCAAGCCCTACGTGTCCGGCGCCGCCTACATTAACCGAATGAGCGACTACTGCTCGGCTTGCGCGTTCAATCCGAAGAAGAACTGTCCTATCACGAATCTTTACTGGGCGTACCTCGACCGCCACCGTCGGGCATTTACGGACAACCCGCGCATGCGTCTGGTTCTCAACTCGCTGGCCAGCCGCGACGACTCGCGGCTGCGGAACGACCGCGACGTTTTCGAATGGGTGAGCTCGGTACTCGGCGAGGGTGGGACGTTACGGCCGGAGCAACGACCGGAGGCTGAGGATGCGTGATCCGCTCCACACCGAACACATCGTGGCGCCGCCTGGCGGACTCGACTTCGCGGCCGCCAAGGCGCTGGCCGACGCGGCGGCGGCAAAGAGGCTGAACGGGCCGATCTGTCTTTCGTGGTACGACCGGGCCAACGACCGTGAATCGCCGGCCCACGCCAGCGAGTGCCACGGCGATTGCGAGATGCCGGGGTATGTCGAGTACGCCGCCACCCGAGGTGCGGAACTCAAAATCTTGATCAATGACGGCGCTTACGTCTTCTGCTACCGGCCGCTCGGTGAATTCGACGACGGCTGACGGAAGAGTTGTGCCAGGAACGAGGTTCGACGAAGCATGGATAAGATTGTCAAGCTCGAGCACGTGAGCCGCAGCTTCCACCGCGGCGATGAGGTAGTGCTGGCACTGGCCGATCTTTCGCTCTCCCTGGCAGAGGGTGAGATGGTGGCGCTGGTCGGGCCCTCGGGCTGCGGCAAATCGACCGCGCTCAATATCGTCGCCGCGGTCGATCGGCCTGACGGCGGCACGGTCCGGGTGTGTGGGATCGATGTGGCCGCCGCTAACGAAGAAGATCTCGTCACCTTGAGGCGCCGCCGCATCGGCATGGTCTTCCAGGCCTTTCACCTCGTGCCGCACCTGACGGTGGAGGAGAACATCGCCCTGCCGCTCGCCCTCGACCACCGGCGCGATCCGGCGCGGGTCTCCGAGCTGATCGAGCGGGTCGGGCTCGGTCATCGGCGCCGGCACTATCCCTCGGAGCTGTCGGGCGGCGAGCAGCAGCGCACCGCGGTTTCCCGCGCGCTGGTCCATCGGCCACGGGTGCTGGTCGCCGACGAGCCGACCGGCAACCTCGACAGCCGGACCGGGTCCGACGTGGTTGCCCTGCTTGATGAGCTGCGTCGCGACGAGCAGGCCGCGCTGCTGCTGGCGACTCACGACGCCAAGGTCGCGGCAGTCGCCGATACCGTTCTCGAGCTGGCCGACGGCCGGGTCGTCGGCTGAGGCGGGAGATCGCGGCAGATGATCCTTCGTGCCCTCTTCTTGCGCCCGATCCTGCGTCGCCCTTGGCGCGTCGTCGTCACCGTGATCGGGGTTGCGGCCGGGGTCGCCGCGGTGGTGTCGACGGTTGCTGCCAGCCGAGCCGCGATCGCCTCCTTCTCCGAGGGGGTAGAGGAGGTGGCGGGCGCTGCGCGGCTCGAGGTGACGCAGCCCGGCGGGCTGCCCGAGCAGGTGTTTGGCGCGCTGCGGCCGTTGGCCGGCAACGCGCTCATCGTGCCAGTGGTCGAGGAGAGTGTGCTGCTGGTCGAGTTGGAGGACGGCGTGCGACTGCTCGGCATCGATGTGCTGATCGACGCCCAGGTCCGCCCTGTGTTCGGCGCTGACGACCGGCCTCCAGATCTCGAAACGACGCTGCTCGGCTCCGGTGCGCTGATTTCACGACCCCTCGCCGCACGCCTCGGGGTGGCGCAAGGAGATCAATTGACCGTCTCGGCTGACGGCAGACCGCGATCGGTCGAGATCGTGGCGTTGTTCGAGGCCGAAGATCTGTCGGCGGTGTGGGAACGGGTGGTGGTGATGGACGTCGCCGCGGCCCAGGAGCTGCTCGGTCTCATCGGCCGGCTCGATCGTATCGAGCTGGTGCCGCGAAAAGGTGTTGACATCGACCGTCTGCGCGAACGTGCGCTGCGGCTCGTGCCCGCCGGCGCCACCGTCGAGGAGCCCTCCCAACGTCGTCGTTTCGCCGACCAGATGCTCGCCTCGTTGCGTTTCAATCTGGTCGCACTGTCGGCGATCTCACTTCTGGTCGGCGGCGTTCTGGTCGCGACCACCCTTGCCACCTCGGTGGTCCAGCGCCGTTACGTGGTCGCGCTGCTGCGTTCACTTGGAGCGTCGCGTCGCCAGGTCGCGGCGGCGATCCTTGCCGAGGCGCTGGCGATCGGAGCGCTGGGCGGTGTGCTCGGAGTTGCGGCCGGCTTCGGCGGTGCCCGACTCGCGCTGGCCAGCGTCCGCTTCACCGTCGCTTCGGTGGTGCGCGGCATCCCCGCCTCCGACATCCGCTTCGATCCACAGCTGGCGCTGCTCGGCATTCTGGTCGCCCTGGTCACCGCGTTGGCCGCAGCCGTGCTGCCGCTGCTCGAGGTGACAGCGATTCCGCCGCTGCAGGGTCTGCGTCCGGTCGCGCCGCGACGGCTGGCCGCCAGAGCCCGACTCACTGCCGCGGCGATACTGAGCCTGATCCTGGTCGCGGCCGCGATCCTGACGCGGGCGCCCGCGCTGTGGGATCTGCCGATGGCCGCGCTGCTGGCCGCGCTGCTGGTGATGGTCGCCGTGCTGGTTGGTTCGGGCGTTCTGCTCGACTCGCTCGCGCGCCTCGGCCATCTGCCATTCGCGCGACTGCGTGCGGTGGCGCTGCAGCTCGCGGCAGCGGCGCTGTCGGCCGGTCGACGGCGGGCGGCATGGGCGGCCGGCTCGGTCGGGGTGGCGGTGGCGCTGGCGGTCGCGATCGCGACCATGGTGAGCTCGTTCCGCAGCACGGTCGAGAGCTGGACCGAGTCCGGTCTGCGGGCGGACGTCTGGGTGCGGCCGCTGGCGGCCGCGACCGGCGTCTGGGTGGGTCGTCTCGATCCCGAGATCGTGACCATTGCCGAGGAGCTCTTCGGCCCGGAAACGGTCGATCCCTTCTACTCGCAGACCATCTCCTATCGCGGCCGGCCTGTGAGCTTTGCCGGCGCCGCCTTCGACGTTGTCCAGCACTTCGGTAGCGTGCCGTTTCCAGGGCGCGATTCGGGCGCGGTCTTCGCCGAAGCGCTGCGGCGTGGCGGCGCGGTGATCAACGAGCCCTTCGCCACCCGATTCGGCATTGCCGAGGGTGAACGTTTGCGGCTCGATCTCCCTGGCGGCGTGCTCGAACCGGAGGTGGTCGGCATTTTTCGCGACTACTCGCGCTCGCACGGCCTGGTGGTGGTGGACCGACAGGACTTCCTGCGCTTCTTTCCTGACCGCGGCCCCGATGACATGGCGTTGTTCCTGCCGCCGGAGATCGATGCGGCGGTGGCCCGTCAGCGCATGCTCGACGCCGTGCGAGGAAAATTCTTAATCGACGCACTTCTCAACCGCCAGCTCAAGGGGGCAGTGCTCGACGCCTTCGAACGAACCTTTGCGATCACCACCGCGATGTACCTGGTGGCGGCAGTGGTCGCGGTGGTGTCGGTTGCGGCGGTGCTCTTCACCCTGGTCGGCGAACGTCGGCGTGAGCTGGCGACAGTACGAGCGGTCGGTGGATCACGCCTGCAGCTAATGTCGATGGTAGTGGCAGAGGCGGGCCTTCTCGGGGTGGCGGCGGCCACCGCCGGCACGTTGGCCGGCCTGGTGGTCGGGGTGATTCTGGTCAAGGTGGTCAACTTGCAGTCCTTCGGCTGGTCCCTGGAGCTGGTCCTGCCGTGGGCCTCGTTGGCCGAACTGGCGCTGTGGGTGGTCTCGGCCTGCTTGATCGCTGGACTGCCGCCGGCTTTCATCGCAGCCAAGCTGCAGCCGGCGATGGTGCTGCGAGAGGAGGGGTGAATGGTCCGCGCGGCCAGCAAGCTGCTGCTGGCGGTGACCGCTCTGGCGGTGACCTCGACGGTGATCGCTGAGGAGCCGCAGTGGCGGCAGGTGAGCGGCCCACCAGAGCTTTCCTTTCCCCGCGATCACGGTGCCCACTTCGAGTACCGCACCGAATGGTGGTACGTGACCGGGCTGGTGGCCGATGCGCAGCAGCGGCGCTACGGCTTTCAGATCACCTTCTTCCGCCAGGGCATCGAGCCCGGCGACCCGAGGCCCGACGAGTCGAGCCTGCGGGCGCGCCAGATCGTCGCCGCCCACCTCGCCATCGCCGACATCTCGGCGCAGCAATTCCACCACGCCGAGCGGCTGCGTCGTATCGCCGGCGGTCTCGCCGGTGCGTCGCAGACCCATCTCGAGGTGTGGCTCGAGGATTGGCGGATGGTGCGTGCAGACGACGGGTTGATCACCATGACGGCGCACGATCCCGAGCAGGGCATCGGCCTCGATCTCGAGCTGCGCCCGCAGCGCGGGCTGGTGCGCCACGGCGACCGTGGCTACTCGCGCAAGGGTGATGCGACTGGAAATGCCTCGATCTATCTGAGCTGGACCAGGCTCCAAGTGGCCGGCGAAATCGAGGTTGAAGGCGCTCTACGGAAAGTGCAAGGCGCGGCATGGTTCGATCACGAATGGGGCACCTCCCAGCTCGGTGCTGGGGTGGTCGGCTGGGACTGGTTCAGCCTCCGGCTCGATGACGGACGCGATCTGATGCTCTATCGTCTGCGGCGCTCGGATGGAGGGGTCGACCCGCGCTCGTCGGGCACCGTGGTCGGCGCCGACGGCGTGGTCTCGATCCTCGTACCTAAGGATGTCGACATTGATGTTCTCAAACGATGGACGAGCCCCGCCACTGGTGCCCGCTATCCGATTCGGTGGCGGCTCCGGATCCCGGCCCACGATGTCGATTTGGACGTGCGTGCCCTGCTGGCCGACGCTGAGCTCGACGGCTCCGTCACAACCGGCGTCATCTACTGGGAGGGTCCGGTCGAGGCTGCGGGCACGCAGAATGGCGAAGGATACGTCGAGATGACGGGATACGCCGGCACGCTCGAGGGTCTGTTTTGAGGGCATGATCCCAGGCCAGATGGTTAGACGCGATTCCTCAGCATCAGCTCGCGTGGGTGCGGTTCGAGGTAGAGCTGGCCCTGCATGTACACGATACCGTGTTTGGTGATGTGGTGGCGTAGCAGTGTGATCGGCACGATCAGCGGCACGAGCTCGTTGCGATAGTCCTCGATCAGCGCCACCGCCTCCTGCTTTTCGAAGGGGTCGAGGACCTTTTTCAGATAACCCAGCACGTGGTAGAGCACGTTGGTGTGGCGCTTCCGTGTCGCCCGATTCTTGAGCACCGTGTGGAATTCATCCTCGTAGGCCTGAAAAAGCTCGGCATCCGGAATGGTGCCGGCGGAAGCGACGATCTTCCCCAGCCGACGATAGCCGGCCTCGTTGTGCGCCCGGAGCAGCAGCTTGTGCGCGGTGTGAAACTCGATCAGGCTGCGACGGCTCAGCCCGCGCCTGACCAGCATTCGCCAGCGGTGACGGCAGAAGACGTGTTCGATAAATCTCACCCGCAGCATCGCGTCGTTGAGGCGTCCCTCCTCCTCGACCGGCAGGTGGGGCCATTTCTCCATCAAGATGCGGGCGAAGACCCCGGCACCAGTCTTCAGCGGCATGCCGGCCTCGGTGTAGACCTTGACCCGCTCCATGCCACAGCTCGGGGAGGCGCGCTTGAGGATGTAGCCGTCGAGGTCCTTGGCCATCAACTCGTCGACCTTTTGATACGAGTAGGTCTCCATCCTTTCGGTCAGGTCTTCACCCGATTTCGGTTCCACGAGACGTGGGTTGTCGCCCCCCTCGACCAAACGGATGGTTGGCCGCGGCACGCCGAGGCCTATATCGAGCTCGGGACACACCGCCACCCACTGAAACCACTCGCCGAGAACGTCGGTGAGGTAGCGATCGCGTTTATGACCGCCATCGAAGCGGACCTTGGCACCGAGGAGGCAAGACGAAATGCCGAGCCGGATCGGCTCGTCGTCGTGCCAGGGGCGCCACGAGGGTTCGGGTAAGTTGGCTTCATGCATGACGCCATCATCGCATGGTCAGTTCAACAGCGAACGCTCGGGTAGCATGTGGCACGAGGAGGCACGCCATGGGTGGACAGACGCGCAGGAGCTTTGCGACACGTGCGGCCGCAACCCTCAGCGGTGCTGCATTGCTGACAGCGGCTGGTCTCGAAACGACTTTGGCCGAGACGAAAGACCTGTTGACCTCGTCTTCAGCGGGGGATATCGGTACCGATTATTGGCGTCTGGTGCGACGTCAGTTCCGGCTTGATCCGGGGCTCGTCTATCTCAACAACGCCTCCCTTGGGCCGTCGCCGGCGTTGGTCGCGGACGCGACAGAGACCTTTCGTCGTACGCTCGACGGTTTTCCGTCACGGTATATGTGGGGAGGCTGGTCAGACGAAAAAGAGACGGTCCGAGAGAAGGCGGCTGGGTTGCTTGGCGCCTCACCCGAGGAGATCGCCCTCATCCACAACACCACCGAGGGCATGAACCTCGTAGCCTCGAGCCTCGACCTCGAACCCGGAGACGAAATCATTCTCGCCGATCACGAGCACCCTTCCGGCACCATTCCATGGCAGTACTGGCAGGAACCGCAGGGCGTCAAGCTGGTGCGGCCAACGTTGCCAATTCTCCCCGATGATCCGGAAGAGATCGTTGAGGTATACCGCCGTTCGATCACGCCGCGCACCCGTGTGATTTCGATGTGCCACGTGGTCAACACCAACGGCATGATCCTACCGGTCAAAAGGGTGTCGGCGATGGCGCGGAGGCATGGCATCCTGGTCGCCGTGGACGGAGCCCAGGCACCGGGTATGATTAACGTTGACCTCCACGACCTCGGCTGTGACTTCTATGCCGCTTCGGCCCACAAGTGGCTCTTTTCGCCGAAGGGGGTTGGTGTGTTCTTCGCGCGTAAGGCGAAGCAGCAGCTGCTCAAGCCGTTGATCGTCGCTCGTGGCTGGGAGGATGAATCGATCCGCCGCCTCGAGAACTACAACACCCGCAACCTGCCCGAGGTGCTCGGCCTCGGGGTCGCATTCGATTTCCAAAATCTCGTCGGGCCTGACCGGAGCCAAGCACAGATCCTCGCGCTCAAGAAGTTCTTCCGAAGGGCAATCAGGGATGATCCTGCTTTCAATATCAAGACGCCGTCGCTAGACGAGCTCTCGGCCGGTATCACCACCGTCGAGGTCGTCAACCGTGAAGTTGTCGAGGTCGCGAAGCTGCTTGCCGAACGCCACCGCATCGACTGCCGGCCGATGATGAGCCATGGACTCAATGGCCTTCGCATTTCTCTGTCGATCTTCAACAGTGAAGACGAGATCGATTTTCTGGTGAAAGCGCTACGCAGGATTTGATTGACGACCTGGCCGGTGTTCGCGAGGGCCACAGCCGATCGATCCGCGGTCTCCTCGGAGTAGTCGATGGCCTCTTGGCAGGCTTCAGAATTTCACGAAGATCACATGCTCTGCCTCGGTCCGTGTGTTTCCCGAGCTTCTGACACCTGGCGCGACCGGATGGGATCGAAACGATGAGACGGAACACCCGAGCCACTGTGACCGGTCGCGCGACGCGCAGAATTCCGTCTCAGTCCGCGCCTTTAAGTTTTCCGCTGAGGCGCTGTCGAGGGCGCAAACCGAACTTTGCGACCAGGCGTGCCGCCGCGTGCCCGGAAAGAAAAGCCCCTTCGACCCGCGGGCCACCGCACCAATCTCCGCACGCGACGACCCGGAGCTCGGGGTGTGCAAGGCACGCGTGCGCGAGCGGCTCGGTTGGCAGAGCGAATCTCCAGCGATGAGCAGCCAGATGGACGGGCAAGTCGACCGGCTGTTTGAGAGCGCGGTTGAATGACTCGAGGAGCAGATCAGCGGCATGTTTTCGCTCAATCTCGAGGTGGCGCTGCGACCACTCCGGTGAGGCGTGCAGGATCCAGCTTTCACCACTGGGCCGGCCCGGCTTGGATGCGTTGCGGGCGACCCAGCTGAGGGGAGAACCGACGACAAACGCGCCGTCAAATGCGACCTTGAGTGGTCGAGCGAATCCGACCATGGCCGCCCAGCACGGTGCCATTTCCGCTGCGTTGGCCTGGGTCGCGATCTCGGGAGCACCGTGCTCGAGCAGGCGAGCCGACTGTGGTGCTGGCGCTGAAACCACGACCGTGTCGAAGAGGCCGATGTCCGCTCCACTGCGGTCAGTAAGACACCAGCCAGCTGCACTCTTTTCGAGGCCTGCGACCTCGGTCCCGTAGGTGATGTCGAGTCCAGCCGCCAGGTGACGGCAGACCGCATTCATCCCGGGCACGCCGACGTATCTCTCGGTACTGTCGCCTTTGACTTCGATCGAACCGTGGTCGAGCACGGCGATCCTCGCGGCCCACCTTTCAACCAGACCGAGGTGCCGCCACGAGTCGACCCGCTGTGAAAATTGCGGGTCTCGAGCCGTGAAGTACTGGGCGCCGTGGTCGAACCGCCACTCGTCAGCGCGACGGGTGGACATGCGGCCTCCAGGTCCGCGGGCCTTCTCGATGACCTGCACATTGATGCCGGCCTCGGCGAGGCGTCGGGCACAGACGAGCCCCGAGAGACCTGCGCCAATGATCGCGACCCGGTCGGCGGCACTTCGGATATCAGAACCTCCTGGCATTCGATCTCCGCCTCGCGCGATGGTAAATAAAGCTGTGCGTGATGTCACTCACGGACAGCTTTCATATTGGAAAACAAAGGCCCGCACGAGGCGGGCCTGGGTTCCGAAATTCACTCTGCGTGGTTAGCTGGATGGGATGATTACGGTGTCGATGACGTGGATGACGCCGTTCGAAGCCATGACGTCGGTCTTGATCACGTTCGCATTGTCGACCATCACCGAACCGTTGTTCACCGTGATCTCGATATCGGATCCCTGCGCGGAGGTTGCATTGGAAAGCTCGATCACCTCAGAGGCGGTGACCTTGCCTGGGACAACGTGGTATAGCAGGATTTCCCTCAGCTTGTTGGGATTGGCGAGGAGATTCTCGATCGTTCCTTCCGGGAGCTTCGCGAAGGCATCATCGGTTGGTGCGAAGACGGTGAACGGTCCGTCGGATTGCAGCGTGTCGACCAGGCTCGCGGCCTGTACCGCGGCCACCAACGTGCTGAAACTGCCGGCTGAAGAGGCCACCGCCACGATGTCGGACGATGCCACCTTCGCCGCGTGGCTATGGTCCTCGCCGACCCCGCACGATCCGCAGTGAGCGGCAGCGGGAAGTGCCATCAATGAAACGGCTACACAGCCGAGAAGAGTTTTTTTGATCATCATGAACTCCTTTCAGTCGATCAGTTGGTCGGAGAACCTGACGCCAGGGCATGGGTATTCCAATCGCGCCGTGAAGAGATCGCCTTGCCAGCAGAGGCGAATCCCGAGAATGAGCAACCTCGCGATCTTCATCATAGAGCTTCTGCCAGCGACCTGGAATGAGCGCCCTGGGTTCCTCGTTGACACGGACGGTGACGGGGAGGAAGAATGAAAAAACAGATTGCGGCATGTTTCATGGCCGGCTGCGTTTTGCTCGCATCGATTGGTTGTGGCGAGGGGCAGGACCAGCCAAGCGCCGGCCCTGAACCGCGGCAACCCCTGACCCGATCGACCGGGTCCTCGGGTGGGATCATCGATCACACCGTCGAGTCGTTGACGGGTGAAACGGTCGATCTCGGGTCCTTCCGCGGCCGCCCGATGCTGATCGTCAACACCGCCTCGAAGTGCGGCTACACGCCCCAGTATGCGGGCCTACAGGAGCTTTGGGAGCGCTACGATGAGGGCAATCTGGTCGTAATTGGATTCCCAAGCAACGATTTTGCCAATCAGGAACCTGGCACGGCTGAGGAAATCGGCAACTTCTGCCGCCTCAACTACGGCGTGACCTTTCTCATGATGGCAAAGGTGCACACCAAGGGCCCGAACCAGGCGTTGGTGTATAAAACGCTGACGACCGAAAGTGGAGATGAATTCCAAGGAGAGATTCGCTGGAACTTCACCAAGTTCTTGATCGACCAGGACGGTCGTGTCGTGGCGCGATTCGAGCCCGATGCGGATCCGCTCGATGAACGGGTGATTTCGGCGATCGATTCATTGTTGGGCGATCGGAACCAGCAGGGCTGAGTCGGAACTCACTCGATTCGCACAATTCATGCCTATTTCGTCCCTATAATGCTGGGCGAAGGGTGACCAGGAGCATGAGCGAAGATCGGAGTCACATGGAGATCCTGCGCGAGATGCTGGAGAACCAGCTGCTCGGGGTCCTCGGCACGCATCATGACGGAGAGCCCTACACCAGCCTGGTCGGATTCGCGGCCACCGGCGACCTCAAACATCTGCTGTTCGCGACCGGTCGCGCAACCCGCAAGCACGCGAATCTCGCTGCCGATTCGCGAGCGTCGATATTGATCGACACCCGCACCAACCAACCGGCCGATTTCACCGAGGCTGCAGCCGCGACCGCAGTCGGCGTTGTCGAAGAGGTCACGGAATCCGAGCTGGTCGAGTTCGATCGCGTATTCCTGGCCAAGCTGCCCCACCTCGAGGGTTTCGTCGCCTCACCGAGCTGCGTGCGGCTGCGCCTCCGCGTGACAACCTACATGGTGGTGACGCATTTTCAGCACGTGATCGAGCTTCACATCGACTGATGGATCTGATCGTAGGCCTCGAGAAAATCAACGCCTCTGATGGTGAGCGGGTTGGTGGCAAAGCGGTCGTGCTTGCCGCCCTGCAACGAAGTGGTCATCCGATCCCGATAACGTGGTGCCTGACAACCGAAGCGTACGATCTGTTCGTCGAACGGGCGTCTCTGCGGGCGGTCGTCCACCAGGAGCTCGGACGCAAGAGCTTTTCCGACATGCGATGGGAAGAGATCTGGGACGTCGCGCTGCGCATCCGCAATCGTTTCTCGAGAGCGTCGGTGCCGGACGAAATTCTTGCGGCGGTCAACACACGCCTGACCGACAAGCTCCGGGATACCGCCCTCGCAGTGCGATCGTCGGCGCCCGGCGAGGATTCCGCGAACGCTTCGTTTGCCGGTTTGCACGAAAGCTTTGTCGGGATACGTGGCGTCGACGCGACGGTCGAGGCGATACGAGGAGTGTGGGCTTCCCTGTGGAGCGATCGAGCTCTGCTCTATCGCCGCGAGCTCGGGATGGATGTCGACACGAGTTCGATGGCGGTGGTCATCCAGGAGCTCGTCGAGGGAACCGTCTCCGGGATTGCGTTCGGCATCCACCCCACTGAACCGGAGCTGGCGGTGGTGGAATCGGTTTACGGCCTCAACCAGGGCCTGGTGGATGGCTCGATCGAACCGGATCGATGGATCCTCGACCGGGCGTCGGGCAAAGCGACCTCGCACACAGCGCCGGAATCGCGGCGACGCCTTGTGGCCCGCGGTGCGCAAACCGAGATCGAGCAGGTACCGCCGGAGCTGGCTGCCTCGCCTCCGCTCGACCCAAAGAACCTGTCGCAGGTGTTCGACGCGACCCTCACCCTGGAATCGCTTTTCGGTGCACCACAGGACGTCGAGTGGACCATAGCTAACGGGCGGCTGGTCCTGCTGCAATCTCGGCCAGTGACGACGTCGCAAGCCGCTGAGGGGGACAATCGTGCCTGGTACCTCAGCCTGACCCGGAGCCTCGAGAACCTCCGCGGGCTCCGCCATCGCGTCGAGTACGAGCTTTTGCCGGCAATGGATAAGGAGGCGGAAGAGCTCGCAATGGGCGATCTCGGCCAGCTCGATGCCGGCAAACTGGCCGATGAGATCGAAAACCGGAAGGTGATCCACGACCGGTGGGTCGATGTCTACTGGCGGGAGTTCATTCCGCTCGCACACGGTATACGAATGTTTGGGCAGTTCTACAACGATGTTGTGCGGCCGAGTGATCCCTACGAGTTCATGGAGCTGCTTGCCGCAACACCGATGCTCAGCATTCGGCGAAACGCCGAGCTCGCCCGGCTGGCTTCGGCAGTGCGTGACGATGCGCAGATGCGCTCACGGCTCGAACGCGGCGAGCCGGTCAGTGAAGAATTCGAGCGCGATCTCGAGGAGTTTCAGCGCGAGTACGGTGGCACGGTCTTCGCTGACCGGCCGTGCTTCGGGGATCGCGCGCGTGTTGCGCATCTCATTCTGGCGATGGCGAACACTACAGCAGCGGAACCGGCTTCTGTTGTCGATATCGAACACCGTACCGAGGCATTCATCAACCGTGTTAAAGGCGATCAAAAGGAGCTGGCACGCGAGCTGCTGGATATCGCCCGGGTCAGCTATCAGCTTCGCGATGACGACAACATTCATCTTGCCCGACTTGAAGGCCTGCTTCTGGCTGCGGTCGAAGAAGGCCGCCGCCGGGTTGGCGACCGACAGGACAAGGTTGCCGAGGCGATTGACGTGGAGGGTGTGGTGCGTGCGCTTCGCCATCCCAATCGTGTCGTCGAGCCGGTATCTGCGTACAAGGCGCAGACTGTGGAGCCGGGTTTTCGCGCTCGACCCCGCCAATTGGTCGGCCAGCCGGCGGGTCCCGGTGTGGCAACCGCTACCGCACGGGTCATCGACGATGTCGACGATCTCTTCGAGTTTCAGGCTGGAGAGGTGTTGGTGTGTGATGCGGTCGATCCAAACATGACCTTTGTCGTACCGATGGCAAGCGCAGTCGTCGAGCGCCGGGGCGGCATGTTGATCCACGGCGCGATCATCGCCCGCGAGTACGGTCTGCCGTGCGTTACCGGAGTCCCCGACATCACCGTAATGGTCGCCACCGGTGACCGATTGACGGTCGACGGTTACCTGGGCATCGTCACGGTCGCTGCGCCGAATGAGCCGTACCCTACGATTGGATCTTCTCGGAATAACTCGTGATTTCGATCAGTTGTCCGGTCGATCTTCGCAGGGAGGTTGAATGCTGGTTGAGCTCGTCGAGTCGAATTTTGATGCTTGCGTGATGTCCGAGGGCATCGCGCTCATCGATTGCTGGGCGCCTTGGTGCGCGGCGTGCAAGGATTACGCTCCGACCTTCGAGGCTGCGTCCGAGCGGCACGCATCGCACACGTTTGCGAAGTTGAACACGCACGACCAGAGTGATCTCGCGAAGAAATTGAAGGTGAGCCATATACCGACGACAGTTCTTTTTCGAGATGGTTTGCTGCTGCTGCGGCAGCCGGGCTACTTGAACGCAGACGAGATCGATCAGGCCATCTCGACAGCGGAAGGTCTCGACATGGCGCAAGTCAGGGCCGACATGGAGAAGCGAACAAAGGGTGAGTCAACCTGAGATGGTTTAGAATATTCGAGGGAATATCAACCCAACAAAACAAAGAGGAGGACACCATGACCGAAATCCACGAAGCAGACGTCGAGTTCAAGAAGAGCCTGGGTGTGAAGTGGGTGCGAGGCGCTTCGGGGCGCACCTATCTGTGCCCCGTGGATGCGTACAACCGGCTCGACAATCCGACCGAAGACCAACTCAAGATGATTTGCGTCGACGAGTCGGACAATCCGCAGAATGACTGACGGCTGAGGGTTCCCCTCGGGAATCTGACGACGGAGAACCGTGTGGTGCCGCCGTGCCGTTGGTGCGGCGGCGTCGCCATTTGGAGGAGATGAGCATGTCGTTCCTGGTCACCAAGCAGGCGCCGGATTTCACCGCGACTGCGGTCCTTGCCGACAACAGCTTCGACGAAGATTTCAGGCTGTCATCGCTCCGCGGCACCTATGTGATTCTGTTTTTCTATCCGCTGGATTTCACCTTCGTGTGTCCGACCGAGATCCTGGCCTTCGACGAGGCACTCGAGGATTTTCACAGCCGCGACGCGGAGGTCGTCGGGGTTTCGGTCGATTCCCACTTCACCCATGCGGCGTGGAAGCGCACCTCGGTCGACAACGGTGGCATCGGCCCGATTCGCTTTCCACTGGTGGCGGACCTGAGCAAGGACATTGCCCGCAGCTATGGTGTGCTTCTCGACGACGAGGTCGCGCTGCGAGGTCTCTTTCTGATCGATCGAGAGGGAATCGTTCGCCACGCTTTGGTCAACGATCTGCCGCTCGGCAGAAACGTCGACGAGGCCTTGCGACTGCTCGACGCATTGCGATTCCACGAGCTTCGGGGTGACGTATGCCCCGCCAACTGGAACGATGGCGACGAGGGCATCGAGGAGTCGCAAGACGGGATCGTCGACTACCTTTCGAAGTACGCCGCCGAGGGAGAGTGACTCCATACCGGGTGCGCGGTCTCGGAAGCCGTTTTCCCCGCGCAGACGGTGCGCTCGATCACGGTCAAGCAAGCTTCAATGAGCGGCGCGATAAGTGTTTGATTTCAATCGATTTTTCTGAAGATCTTAGGATGAGCTGCTACCCTTGAGCGGTGAATTCTCCCGAGCGAGGCCATCGTGAGGTCGAGCACACCGCCGACTGGGAGCTTGAGGTGTGGGCTCCGGACATGCCTGCGCTGATCGAGGAAGCTGCACGCGGCATGTACGGTTTGATGGGTTTGGTGGTTTCTGAGGACGATCGGTGTCATCGGCAGCTCGAAATCTCATGTGACGACTGGGAGCAGCTCCTGGTGTCGTTTCTCGAGGAGCTGCTCTTCATCGCCGAGTCTGAAGATCTCGCGTTCGACGGTTTCCTGTTCGCTCTGGTGGAAGAAAACCTGTTGGCACGGCTCGAGGGCGGGTCTATCGTCTCGCGGGAAAGGGAGATCAAGGCGGTGACGTTCCACAATCTCGAAATCCTGGAAATCGAGCGAAACCTGAAGACTCGCATTATCTTCGATGTTTAGGAAGATGGCCCGAAGGCATGGTCGAGCTGCGTGATCTCAAGCGAACCGGTCCCTACGAGTGGGTGATCCCTGCGTCGGTACGATCCGATATGCGGGTACCGGTGAGGCTTTTCGCGAGTCGCGAGCTGTGCGAAGCGATCGGAAGCGACGCATCGCTCGAGCAGGCGGTCAACGCGACGACCCTGCCCGGAGTGGTTGGTGAGGTCTTGGTGATGCCCGACGTTCACCAGGGTTACGGTTTTCCGATTGGCGGCGTGGCGGCCACGGAGCTGCCGAACGGGGTCATATCACCGGGCGCGATCGGCTACGACATCAACTGCGGGGTCCGGCTGCTCGCATCACGGGTGGAACGTGCCGAGGCCGAGGACGTGATGCATGATCTGGTTGCTGCCCTCGACGCCGCATGTCCGAGCGGGGTCGGTAAAGGCGGGTTGCTGCGGCTCGACGAGCACGAGCTCGAAAGGGCGTGTCGCGAAGGCGGCGAATGGGCGCGCAGGGAGGGCTTCGGAACAGAAACGGATGTTGCGCGTACCGAGGAAGGTGGACGCCTCGATGGTGCTGATTTCAACAAGCTGAGTTCGCGCGCACGAGAACGTGGGCGTCCGCAGATGGGCACCCTCGGTGCCGGGAATCATTTCATCGAGGTCGAGGTCGTGGACGAGGTCTTCGACACCGAAGCGGCGCGGGTCATGGGCCTGTCGGAAGGCTGTCTGACGGTGATGATCCACTGCGGTTCGCGCGGGCTCGGTCACCAGGTCTGCACTGACTACGTCAAGCGCTTCCAGAAGGTGGTGCGGCTCTACGACATCCGGTTGCCGGACCGGGAGCTGGTGTGCGCACCTCTCGACTCGCCGGAGGGCAAGGCGTACGAGGGGGCGATGCGTGCGGCTGCAAATTATGCCTTCGCCAACCGCCAGGTCCTCGCAAACCTGGCCCGCGATGCCTTCGCCGAGGTCCTTCGCAGCCGGGTACGAAATGTCCACCTTTACCAGGTCTACGACATCGCCCACAACATGGGCAAAACCGAGGAGCACGTGATCGACGGTGTGCGACGCCGGGTTTGTGTCCACCGCAAGGGAGCGACCCGCGCGTTCGGGCCGGGATTCGAAGGACTTCCGCCGGAGTACCGCCGGATCGGTCAGCCGGTCCTTGTCCCGGGTTCGATGGGTACCGCTTCGTGGGTGCTGGTCGGCACGGCTCAGAGCATGGAGCGTTCCCTCGGATCCTGCTGTCACGGCGCTGGCCGCACGATGAGCCGGCGCAAGGCCAAACGATCGATCAACGGCGGGGAACTCCGGCGCGAGCTCGAGGAACGCGGCATCAGGGTACGGGCCGGTTCGTTGCCCGGACTCGCGGAGGAGGCGCCGCAGGCGTATAAGGACGTTGACGCGGTGGTCGAAGCAGTTGCCGGCGCAGGTATCGCCAAAAAGGTGGCGCGCCTCCGCCCGGTTGCTGTCGTCAAGGGTTGAGCCCAGCCGACACGGCGCGTGATTTCACTGGTGAATCAATGATGCACCAGCGCTGACCTGTTGACCAGGCGCGCGGTGCCAAATGCCAGAACACCCGCTGCCAGACCCGCCGCGATGTCGGTCAGCCAGTGGATACCCAAAACCGATGTCGAAAGGATGATGAGTGCGCCGAGCCAGAGAGCAACCCAGCGGAATCTAAGACGGTAGACAAAGGCCATAATGACTGTCACGGTCGTCAGGGAGACGTGGTAGCTCGGGAAGCAGTTGTCGAGCCCGGAAATGGGACGGAAAAACTCGATCAATCCCGGCGCCCAGAGATCCGACAAAAGAACGGCGCCGGATTCCGGGTAGGCCCATTTCTCCGGAACCGGAAAGAAGAGGAAGAAGGGCAGACTCACAAGGTAATCGGCGGTCACCGCGAGTGCGAAGATTCGGAACGGCTCCCGATCACGGATGCGTGCGAGCGCCCAACCAGTGATGATGATCAGAAAGAACATGACGAAAAAGTAGGCGATCGAGTACCCGTAAACCACGACCGGCGAAGCGGTATCGTAGGCCTCGGAAGTGCCCGATCCTTCGAACCAGTGAGCGGCTCGCGCGAGCTGGAATCCGAGCTCGCGGCCGACGCCGTGGCGGTCCCGCAAGGTCGTTTCGACCGACGTCTCGAGGAAGTTCACGAGAAATACCGTGCCAAACAACACAAGTGGCAGGCGGTGCCCGCGTGCCATCGACCACACGCGGTCAAAGTTGCGAGTCAGTTGCGAGGGCTGCCGAGAGACGGACTTCTCGAGGCTTTCGCCGGAGCTCACGGGTGAGGAAGGGAGTTCGAGGCGAGCGTTGCGCAGCTGCTCGTTCAGGGTCGAAACCCGCTGTGTCCGGTGGGAGGGGTCCTTTTCGAGGCAGCCCTCTATTGCGAGTTCGACCGACCGTGGGACCTCGCGGCGTTTTCGAGTGATTGGTTCTGTCGAGGCTCGAATAATGGCAGACATCACCGACGCGGTGGTCAAGCCCTGGAACGGGCGCTCTCCGGTCAGCATCTCGTACAGGATAATCCCGAGCGAAAAGATGTCGGAACGGTGATCGACACCACGCCCGGTGACGTGCTCGGGCGACATGTAGGGTACCGTTCCGAGCACTGCGCCTTCCTCGGTCAAGACAGGTGAAGGTTCGCGATCGAAGGTGTCCGAAGGGGTTCTTTCGGATATCACCTGATCGGTTTCATCTCTCAGCTTCGCGAGACCGAAATCGAGCACTTTGACGTGACCAGAAGTGGTCACCATCACGTTATCGGGCTTGAGGTCGCGGTGAGAGATACCGTTCTGATGGGCGACTGCAACCGCTTCGGTCAACTGCTCGGCAATATGGAAAAACTCGGGCAACGGGAGTCCGCCCGCAGAAACCAGCTTGCTCAGGGTGCGCCCTTCGACCAGTTCCATGACGATGAAATGCGTGCCTCGGTCACTTTCGACCCCGTGGATGGTGACGATATTGGGGTGATTTATCGCCGCGACCGCTCGCGCCTCTGTTTGGAACCGCAGGAGACGTTCCGGGTCGGCTACCGTGTCGGCAGGCAGGACTTTGAGGGCGACGCGGCGGCCGAGGCGCGTGTCTTCGGCGCTGTAGATCTCTCCCATGCCGCCACTCGCGAGGCGTTTGATCACTCTGTAATGTGCGAGCATGTCTCCGGCAACGGGGTGTGACCGATCTTCGGCCGTCACGTGAGGAGAGTCTCCTGATCGGCGAGGTCTTCTGCGGTTGATCGTCGAACCGCCATGACGGCCGCAATGGCAGCCAACGCCAGCAGCACGATCAGCGCGCCGGTAGCGATTCGAAACCACGTGTTGGGTGGCAAGATTCGGAGCTGGTAGACGCGGTACGAGATGTTCGACATCGGGTCGAGATCGGCGGGAACGTCTCCGGCGCGTCGAAAATCGTCCGCCTTGAGCTCATGGATGAACGGGTTCGATGTCCTCACCCCGACCTCGAAGATCGGCCCGGCGCGGAATCTGTTCCGATCAGGGTCGATCCAGGTGATACGTTGCACCGGCACCTTTTGGCCCGTGGGCATGGTGAGGGTCGTATCTCGTATCACGATCGGCTGGTTGCCGCTGTAGGGCCACACGTAGCGGATACGGTGGATTCGTCGCTGGACGATATCCACGATTCTCCCTGTCAGGTCGTCAACGTCGCGGAAGCTGATTGGAAAGACCTGATCTTCAATTCCCGTACCGGGGATCGAGCTCGTCAAACGTGCCGCTCCGTCGTGAATTTCGTCCAAAGTCCATACCGTGTCGATGTGTTCGTAGAAATCTCCGTCGAAGAGAACGAGCTCCGTTCCCGAGAGTCGCACCGCATGGCGGGCGGCTCTCGCCATAGCCGCGGTTCCGGATGATGACCCGCGCCCCTGTCGAACATCCACCGTCACCGGCGTTGTCTGCTCGCGAGCCAGCCATCTGAGATGGGCGAGGGCGGCTCGTGCGTCCGATGCATCAGTGATGTCGACCCAACGCGTGAAGTCGCCGACTGAGATTTCATCGTCGGACATCTCGCGAACCGCAGTGCGGATTTTCTCCTTGAGCTCGGCCGGCGCGGATCGCGAACACACCAGCAGGTCGTTTGGTATCGTCGAGGGCAGCTGCACGAACACCACCTCGCGACCGATCGGGTCGTTGTCAGAAAAACGTGCTTTTGTTCCGTCCCACACGGCTGCCAGGTCAGCATCGCCGGATGCCACCGCCCGTACGAGATCGCTGCTGCTGTTGCTCTCGGAGGGATCGAGCGCGATGGCCGCCAACGATTCGGTGGGCTCCGGCATGTGGAAGACCCGGTTGATGCGGAAGTGGAGCGACGGGAGAAAAAAGCTCGATGTCGAGAACAGGCTGTGGAATGTGAAGTGAATGAGATCGGGGGATTCGGATACGAAGGAGATCACATCGGCCGGGGTCGGATTGGCGGGGAGGTCGTCCCGTCGGGCGACGAAGTACGAGTGGTAGGTCGTTCGTGCGGTGGCCTGGCTGACGTAGGTTGCGAGGATCTCGAGCTCGGCGCCGAGCATTTCCGCAACCACCTGCACATACGGCGTGGTGCGCGCTACGACGACGCCGTCGGCGGTGTCCCAGCTCACGAGTCGCTCGATGACCTGCCGGTATTCCAGCTCCTCGGGCGCGAAGCTCATGGCGGCGCTTCGCTCGAGGTAGTTTCTCAGCCTGCGATCCGCTTCTCGCGTTTCTTGGTCCAGCGCCACGCCGACGAACGTCGTGCGATCAGCCGCGCAGAGCCGATCGGCACTGGACAGACAGATCAGTCCCACGATCAACGTCGCACCGACACGTGCCGCGGAACTCCCTCGCCTTATTTTGGTCACCTGTGTTGAGGATAACACCAGCGCAACCTCGACACTGCACACACCCTAAAGCGGCATGAGGAGCTCGAGATGCTCCTCTGGTACCAGCCATTCCGCGGGCACATCGCCGCCCAGCCCTTCGATGGCGTAGTCCAGGGTGTCGCGGATGTATCGTCCCCAGATCTTGAACGGGATGTGGTCGATCTGAACAGTCGGGGAGGTCGCAAGCCGGAGCATGTACTCGATAATCGACGAGGCGTTGCGGGCGATGCGACCGAACTCTTCGGCGAGATCTCGTTGCTCGAGAATTCTCTGCTCGTGAATGCTGAGCCCAAACTCGGACTCCACCAGGTCATCGAAAGTGGTGAGGATAAGCTCGATCCTGAAGGTACGGCGACAACTCTCGATGTATGCGTTGAAGCTGTCTTCCAGGCTCCCGATTTCAAGACCCCTGCCGGAAGCAAAG
The DNA here is from genome assembly GCA_022340665.1 of Acidobacteriota bacterium. Lineage (NCBI taxonomy): Bacteria > Pseudomonadati > Acidobacteriota > Acidobacteriota bacterium. Next base: position 23,206 of record JAJDNM010000147.1, read on the forward strand.
GACCAGTCGATGTGGGCCATGCTGGCCCGGATCACGTCGTTGGATGGGAGCTCGAGATCAACCAAGTAGTGAATTCCCTCGTAGCTTCCGTTGTGCACCTCGCGCTCCGAAGCGAAGGTGTACTCGAGTTTGTCGAGTGCCGCCTCAATCTTTTCGAGTTCTTGCGGGGTGCCGATGATCTTGACGCCGATGACATCGTCAACCCGATTTTTCTCCGGGTCGAGCGTGATCCGCCCCGATCGGATACGATCGGCGACCAGGCGTTCGGCCGCGCCACCGACCGCTGTCGGCGTGCTCGGTGGGGCGATCTCGCGGTCAACTCCGGTGATTTGATGACGGGGCCGGCTTCCGGCCAGGCCTCGAGCGACCGCCGCGATTTCACCGGTGAGCTGATCGGCAATCCGCCGCGAAACCTTGTCGGCAACTCTACGGATTCGCTTGCGACGAACGATGGCTGTCAGTTTGCCGTTGCGAAGCGTCACCAGGCTCATGCGAACCGGAGTTCGAGGAAAGAACTCCTCCGGCAGCTGTCGGTACCAATCGATGAGCTCGGCGACACGGGTGGAGGGGTGCGATGCGGCGGCGACGATGGCTGCACGGACGTCGTCCTTGTTGCTGATGCGTTCCATGTAGAGATCGCCGCGATGGCAGGTGCGGCATAGATCGGCCACGAAACGACGCACCGTGGGGGCGGTAATCGAACGCTCGAAGGTAAATATTTCGGTCAGAACGCGGCCATCTGACGGCTCGAGACGGTCAGCAAGCCATCTGGTGGCGACATCGAACAAACGGTCACGGTGCGTCAGTCCTGAGAGGTACACGTCAGATTTCGAGCGGCCAGAATTTTGTTCCCTGAACCGCACCCTCCATAGTAGCCGATAGCGCCGCGGCAAGGCTCGTGCACAACGGCGATGGGGTCATCATCGTTGAAATCTTTGACGCCAATCCGGCGCACCATTCCGTGTGGGGAGGTGCTAGGCTCGGAAGTGCAGAAACAGATGTGCGCAGTGGAGGGGTCGATGCATCATCAACGTTCGGTCCTGACGTTTCTGATACTTCTTCTCTTTTCAATGTCATGGGCTGCGTTTGCGGATGACCAGGATCGGGAGCGAGATACCCGCCTTCTCGACGATCGGTTGTCGTTTCGTTTGTTGGCCGGTGTGGTGAATATCAACTCCCAGGTCGCCGCCGGGCGCAATCTCGGTGCGCTGATCGATCTCGAGGATATCCTTGGTTTCGATGAGCAGATCGCAACCTTCGGTTTCGAGGGCATGTGGAGGTTTTCGAAGAACGGCAGGCACACTCTACATCTGCAGTATGGAAACTTCGACCGCGACGCCTCGGCACAGGTCGAGGCCTCGGTCCCGATTCTGGACCTCACGTTCGTCGGGGACCTGCACAGCTCATTCGTCAATCAGGTGGGGTCTGTCGAGTACCAGTACAGTTTCATCAACCATAACAAGACTGAAGCCGGAGTAACCGGAGGGATGGCCATCTACAAGTACGATCTGGCAATCGAGGGCCAGGTGACTTTCCAAGACAATCCCGACGAAACCAGGTTTCGGAAGGACAGCGTTGGTGTACTGGCTCCAGTTCCTGCGATCGGTTTTTTCATCAATCAGGCTTTCAGACCAAACATTGTTTTGGAGATCCGCGCGTCGTTCATCGACCTCGAGATTGGCGAACACAACGGCAGAATTTTTTGGACCTTTTTTAACCTGACCTGGTACTTCAGCCGTCATTTCGGAGCCGGGGTGGGGTTGTCGGGCGCCGACGTGCTCTATGACAAGAACACGAGTGGCGAGAAGCTCAAGGTCGAATTGCGCCAAACCTCGCTCTGCTTCAATTTGACGGCGGTGTTCTGAGACAGAACGGCCATGGGGTCCCGGCGTCGCCGGTCGAATTCGAACCCCCCCTTGTGCGGCCAGCGGTTTCGATCGTCGATGATAGGGTTCAATGTGCGATCATCCTTGACCGAGGTCAACGATTCCAGAGGCTGGTGAAACCATGCTGGTTGGTAGTAAGCTAATACCGAACCTCGAGAAGGTCGGAAGATAGGAAGGCGAGAATGGTCGATCGGCAGCGCCAGAACGACCTCAAGGACAGTCGCCTTTTGCCGGGTTCGGCTTCGCTCGCGGTGCTTCTGATCGTCTTTGTTTCGCTCGCCCTCTTGACCCTCTTTGCCATCATGCGCGGTGGGACCGGTCACGTCGCCTCGGATGCGGGTGGAACCGAGGCATACTCACCGGCAGATTTTCCTGAGATCGAGTTCGACCGAGAACTCTTGCCCGAGGTCGTCGAGGGCGGCGCGGCCGACGCCGAGGGCGTCTATCGCGTGCGGCGGCCATTGGCCTACGAGGACTACTTTCCGTGCTCCGACTGCCACGGCGAAATGGAGGTCAACCGGGAGCGCCGTGAGCTCGAGGAAATGCACGACGACATCCAGCTCGACCACGGACCGGCCGACCGCTGGTGCTTCGACTGTCACAACCCGGACGACCGGGACAGTCTGCGCCTTGCCAACGGGACTTTGATCGGATTCGACGAGTCGTATCGACTCTGCGGTCAGTGCCACGGCACGATCTACCGCGACTGGCGCGAGGGCATTCACGGACGCCGTGAGGGTTACTGGAACGGTGCCAAGTCGTACCTCCTCTGCGCCCACTGCCACAACCCCCATGCGCCTCGATTTCAGGCGATCGAACCCTTGCCACCACCGGTACGTCCGCAGTATTTACGTGCCGGGGCGGAGGAGGTCCATGATGAGTGACGGAGAGCGGGTCCCAAGACATGCGACCTCCGGACTCGAGCAGTCCATCGACCGTCGCTCGCTCCTGGTCGGTACCGGTCTGACTGCGATGGCGGCAGTGTCGGCGTCCGTCGCAGGCGCTGCGCCCGGCTTTGTCGAACGGTTGCTGCGCGAGCGGTTTGCCGAGCTCAGTCCGGAACGCAAGGCCGAGATCCTCGATCGGCTCGAGCAGGAATACAGCGAGCGTTACGGCCGCGAGGTGTCGGTCGAAGACACTCCCGCGCTGGACGGAGTCGAGTTCGCGTACGGCCTCGACATCGCTCGCTGTGTCGGTTGCCGGCGCTGCGTCTACGCATGCGTGCACGAGAACAACCAGTCCCGAGATCCCCAGATCCACTGGATCCGGGTGCTGCGCATGGAGAAGGAAAGGGGCATCGACTTCACCGAGTCGACCGCCTATTACGAACCGCCGGAGGTTCCGGAGCCCGACGCGTTCTACCTGCCGGTCGCCTGTCAACAGTGCCGCAACCCCGCCTGCGTCAAGGTCTGCCCGGTCAAGGCGACCTGGCAGGATCCCGACGGGATCGTAGTCATAGATTACGATTGGTGTATCGGCTGCCGCTGCTGTATGTCGGCCTGCCCCTATGGCGCGCGTCACTTCAACTGGTCGGAGCCAAAAATTCCGTCCCAGGAGATCAATCCGAGGACCCACTATCTCGGCAACCGGCCACGACCCAGGGGAGTTGTCGAAAAGTGCACGTTCTGCCTCCACCGCACCCGCAAAGGGAGGTACCCGGCCTGCGTCGAGATCTGCCCGGTCGGAGCGCGCAAGTTCGGCAATTTGCTCGATAAGGAATCAGAGATGTACTACCTGCTGCGGGAAAAGCGGGTCTTCGTGCTCAAGGAAGAGCTGAATACTCAACCGCGGTTTTACTACTTTTACGCGACCTAGCCATGCTCAAAGATGTCTTTTCTTTTGTCGTCGGCTCGGCCCGCCTCGCTTTTCGCGGTGGCCGGCTGTACTACGCGTGGTTGGTTGCCCTCGGGCTGCTCACTGCCTGGGGTGCGACCGCATGGTGGCGGCAGGTCACCGAAGGGCTCATCGCCACGAACATGCGCGACCAGGTGTCATGGGCGTTCTACATCGGCAACTTCACCTTCCTGGTCGGGGTCGCGGCCGCCGCGGTAATGTTGGTCATTCCCGCCTACATTTACAACTGGAAGCCGATCAAGGAGATCGCCATTTTCGGCGAATTGCTAGCCATCTCTTCGATCGTCATGTGCATGCTCTTCGTGCTGGTGGATATCGGTCGTCCGGACAGGGCGTGGCACTTGATGCCCTTCGTTGGCAGCCTCAACCTGCCGTCTTCGATTCTCGGCTGGGACGTGCTCGTCCTCAATCTCTACCTGATTCTCAACCTGGTCATCGTTGGGCATCTGCTCTACACGGCCTTTTTCCGCCGACCCTACAACTCGCGACTGGTGGTGCCGCTGCTCCTCTTTTCGATTCCGGCCGCTGTCGGAATCCACACCGTCACTGCGTTCGTATACGCGGGAGTGGCCGCGCGGCCGTTCTGGAACTCCGCCATTCTGGCGCCGCGGTTCCTCACCTCGGCGTTCTGCTCGGGACCGGCCATTCTCCTGATTCTGTTCCAGGTCCTGCGCAGGACGACCTCGATCGAGATCAAGGACGAGGCGATCTGGAAGATTGCCGAGCTTATGGCCTATGCCATGTTCCTCAACCTCTTCCTCTTCGGTGCCGAGATCTTCCGCGAGTACTACTCGGCGACCCAACACCTGATCCACAGCCAGTACCTCTTCAGCGGCGTCCAGGGGCATAACGCCCTGGTGCCCTTTGCCTGGGCCTCCCTGATCGCGAGTGTGGTCGCCTTCCTGCTCTTTCTCTTTCCGGTCACCCGCCACAATCTGGTGACCCTCAACATCGGCTGTCTCCTGATCTATGCCGGCGTGTACATCGAAAAGGGTATGGCGCTGGTGATCCCGGGTATGACTCCCGACACCCTGGGTGAGTTCTACGAATACGTGCCGACGCTGGTCGAGGTGCGTGTCGGCGCTGGCATTTTCGCAGCCGGATTCCTGGTCTTCACCCTGCTGTGCAAGGTCGCGATTCCGATTCTCCAGGAGTCGGAGCGGCCCGAGGACGCGGAGCATTCGGTGGCCGAGGCGGCCTGAGATGGCCGCCCGGTTGCTCGGCGGCGTGCTGGTCGGAGGGCGGAGCCGGCGGATGGGTCGACCGAAGCAGTGCGTCGAGATCGGCGGAATGACGATGATCGAGCAAGTCGTCCACGCGCTTTCCGGAGAGGTCGACGAGGTCGTCTTGCTTGGCGCCGGTCCGATTCCAGCGGCTCTCGAGGGCCTGCGAAGAAGAGCCGATGCCGACGGCTGCCGAGGTCCGATGGCGGGGATTCTCGGCGCCATGCGGTTTGAGCCTCAGGCGGCTTGGCTGGTGGCACCGTGTGACCTGCCGCTACTGCGGCCGGAGGCAATTCGGTGGCTGGTCAGCAGGCGAAAAGTTGGCACATGGGTGGTGTTCCCGTCATTCGATGGGTTCGTCGAGCCGTTGCTTGCCCTCTACGAGTCGGAGGCTCGAGGCTTGCTCGAGACCGCCGCCGCGGCCGGGGAACACGCGCTGCAACGTCTCGCTCGGGACTCCCGGGTTGCGACCTTCGAACCCCCAAGCTCGCTGAGGCGTTGCTGGTTCAACGCCAACACACCCCAGGAAATCGCAGCCCTCCGGGACGTCTGAGACATTGCGAGCCGGCAGATTGGGGTGAACCCTCACCAGGTGGCGTTACAATCGCACTCACGAGATGTAGTCGAATCGATGGATAGCCCGCACATCGTATCGTTCTATTGGACTCCTGACAGTCATTTTCTTGATCCGTAAGGGAGAGAGCCATGAGTGACGAGCGGCGAGATGATGAGCGTTCTCCTGACTTCCGAAATGTCGAGCTGGTCGCCATCAATAGCGGCGGCAATGAACGGTCCTTCCCGTTGACCCTCCGAGACTCCAGCGATGGTGGCCTCGGTGGGATGTATGTCGGCAAAGAGACCCTGAGTCCGACCGGCACCTTCGTGCTGCGTGACGCGGAGAAGGAGGATGATTGCAGAGTCCGCATCGTGTGGACTAAAAAGGTGGCTGACTACGTGCAGATGCTCGGGATCGAAGTCACAGAGAGTTGATCCCGTCTACGGCGGCCTGGACCCTCGGAATTGGGCGGCAGGGGAAATTTGCACGGTGCCACTCCGGTGCCCGCAGTAAATACTTGGTGAGAAAACCGGGTGAGCCATCTTGTTGACGACAGATCGTCAGGGCGATGCGCCGGCCCGGATGACCGGAGGGGTGCTATGTCACGGGAAGTAACGGTGCTGGTCTCATGAGAGCTGAACACACTGGCGAGGAGTGGACTTCATGAATATCAATCGTGCGTACCGAATGGTGGTCGGCGCGAGTCTCGTGACAGTGATGGCGTGGATTTCGGCGGCGGAGATACGAGATGCGGACGCCTGTACCTCGGCTGTAGTGGCACCCGCAGGCTCCGCGACCGGAACGCCGATTCTGTGGAAGAACCGCGACACATCGAACGTGTCCAACAAGGTCATCTACGTCGACGAAGAGCCGTTTGCCTATCTCTGCCTGGCAAACGCGAGCACCGGTTCGGGCCGTTCGTGTTTCGCCGGACTCAACGAGTCGGGATTCGCGATCATCAACACCGTCGCATACAACGTTCCATCGCTTTCCAGTGAAAGCGAAGACCACGAGGGCATCATTCAGGCTGATGCCCTCCGCACCTGCAGGACGGTCGAGGACTTCGAACGCTACATCGAAGCGAATCTGGGACCCGAGCTCGGCGCCCGAACCAATATCGGAGTCATGGACGCCGAGGGTGGGGCCGCGATATACGAGGTCCACAACCACGGCTTCAAGAGGATCGACGCTGCGGACCAGCCAACCGGCTACCTCGTCAACACCAACTTCGCCCGCTCGGGAGAGGAGGGCGAGGGTGAAGGCTATATCCGGTTCAAGCGCGCTTCCGAGCTTTTCAGAACCTTCGAGGCCGGAGGCGTGGATCCCGAGGTCATCCTGCACCGTTTCAGCCGCGATCTCGGACACCCGCTGGTCAACAGTGTCGGGGTGAATGAAGTCGCGGCGCTGCAGTCGCGACCCCCGGTTTGGATCAACACACGTGACCGCATCAACCGACCATCGACCGCCTCTGCCGTGGTGATTGTGGGTGGGAACGAGCAGCGTCCCGCGACCATGTGGGTCATTCCCGGAGAGCCTGTGACTGCGGCGGCGATACCGCTGTGGGTCGAAGCCGGTCGCAGCCCGGCGGCGTTCTACGAAGGTGAGGAAGCGCCGTTGTGGAAGGAGTCCCTGCGTATCAAGAGGGCTCTCAGGCCTTTGGAGATCGGACACATCGGCGATTACCTGGACCTTACCCGTCTGGTCAACGCCGACGGCACCGGCTATCTGCCCGATCTGCTCTCGTTGGAACAGTCGATCTTTGTCGACACCGCGGCGTTTCTCGCCGGGCGGCCGCAGCCGGACGCGCTCGCTGCATTCCAGGAACAGGTGACTGCTAGGGTGCTGGAGCATCTTCGGTTGATAGTGATTGAAGGCGAACCTCCGCACGGATACGGCGGGCAGTAGGCCTTTTCGAGAGGGGTTGAAATCGATGTTTCCACGAGAATCCTACGACGCGCCTGTAGCAGAATTTGGCCCCGGAATTCAGACCCGCGAGGTTCACCTCACTGCTGCGCGGGTCGTCGCAGAGTGGATGAAGGACCTCGACTTCGGCGCCTTGGACGAATGGCGGGATTTCGGAGGCATTCGCAACGAGGAGGACTTGGTCATCACCTCCGACGGCGCACGCCGCCTGGGTGCAGCCGGGCCTCTCCACATCGACGAGGTGGAGGCGTTGCGGGCTACATAGGCTCGAAATGGCAGGTGAAGTGGCGCAGAATATCCTGCTGGTACGTGATGCGGTGGCCAGGTATCGTCTCTCGCTCTCGCCAGACCTGGTCGATGACCTCGATGATGTAATCGAAGTGGCTCTGGGTGTAAACCCGGCGCGGGAAGGCGAGGCGCACGAGCTCGAGCGGTGACGGCTGCTCCATACCATCTCCGTCGGTGTGGCCGAACATCACGCTGCCGAGCTCGACCGCACGGATTCCTCCGGCCAGATAGAGCGCGTTGACGACGCCGATTCCTGGATACTGGAGCTGTGGCACCTGGGGGACCATTTTGCGGGCGTCGAGGAAGACGGCGTGTCCCCCGGCCGGGAGCACCATCGGCATGCCGATCGCGCTCAGGCGCTCGACCATGTATTCGACGGTCGCGTGGCGGTAGATCTGGTAGTCGTTGTCGAGGGCTTCCATGAGGCCGACAGAGATCGCCTCGAGGTCGCGTCCAGCGAGACCGCCGTAGGTAGGGAAACCCTCACGCAGGATGAGGAGGTTCCGAAACCGTGTTGCCCACTCGTCGTCGCGGCATACCAGGAAGCCGCCGATGTTGGCCAGGCCGTCCTTCTTGCAGCTCATGGTTGCGCCGTCGGCCATCGAAAACATCTCCTGCGCGATCTCGAGGAGCGAGTAGTCGGCGTAGCCCTCCTCACGCTGACCTACGAAATATGAGTTTTCGGCAAAACGGCATGCATCGATGATGAGGGGGATCTCATGCTCGGCGAGGACCTCTTTGACGGCGCGGAGGTTGGCCATCGACACTGGTTGTCCGCCTCCGGTGTTGTTCGTCACCGTCATCATGGCGAACGGTATCTTCTCCCTTCCGTGTTCTTCAATGCATGCGCGGAGTGCGGCCACGTCCATGTCGCCTTTGAACGGTGCCGCCACCTGCGTGTCGTAGGCCTCCGCGCAGGGTAGATTGAGAGCCACCGCACCGCAGTACTCGATATTGGCGCGGGTGGTGTCGAAGTGGCTGTTATTGGGGATGACGTCACCGGGCCGCACCACGGTCTCGGCAAGGATGCCTTCTGCGGCGCGCCCTTGGTGGGTCGGCAGCACATGGTCCATACCGGTAATCTCGCGTACCGTCGACTCGAAGCGTTTCCACGAGCGACTCCCGGCGTAGCTTTCGTCACCGAGCATCAGCGCTGCCCACTGCTGCGTCGACATGGCGCCGGTGCCCGAGTCGGTCAATAGGTCGATGCAGCAGTCCTCGGCGTCGAGCAGAAAGACGTTATGGTGAGCCGCCTCCAACGCACGCTGTCGCTCGTCGCGGGTTGTAATCTTGAGTGGTTCCGTCATTTTGATGCGGAAAGGTTCGATGATCGTGCGCATGCTGGTCCTCCAGAATCGGTGCGGGTCCGACGAGCTCTCGATAATCCTGTACGAAACGATCCGAGCGTAGCAAAACTCGGCCCTCGGCGGAGACCGAGAGATCGTCCGAAAACTCGCTCCTCGGCACCTCAAGCGATACCCTTCCCGGACTGCACGCCGCGATCACCACAGCGAACTGGAACCCCGGGTTCCATTTTTCTAAAACGGAACTAATCCAGGTGAACGCGGTAACGGAGGCGAGCAAATGTGATGATGACCACTGCCAGAACGAGGAGAGCGAGACCGCTCGGCCACAGGACATCGAGACCGGCGCCCTTCAGGAACACGCCGCGGAGAATCGTCACGTAGTACCGCAACGGGATGGCATATGTGGCCCATTGGAAGGCCTGCGGCATGTTCTGGATCGGAAACACGAAGCCGGAGAGGTAGATCTGCGGCATCATGAAGACGAATGCGGAGATCATCATTGCCTGTTGCTGGGTGCGTGAGAGCGTGGAGACCAGGAGGCCCAGGCCGAGGCAGCAGACAATGAACGGCGCCGTCAACAGGCAAAGGGTCCAGAACGATCCCCGCAAAGGCACCTCGAACCAGAAGAGCACCACCGCCAGGGCGGAGAGAAACTCGACCACGCCGACCAGCGCGTAGGGCACGAGCTTGCCGGTAATGACAGCGCTCGGAGTGAGAGGCGTCACCAGCAGCTGCTCCATGGTTCCAAGCTCGGTTTCGCGAACGATGGCCATCGACGAGAGCATCATGGTCATGACGACCAGGAGCAGGGCGAGAACGCCCGGAACCATGAAGTAGCGACTGATGAGGTCCGGGTTGAACAGAACCGTGGGCAGAAGCTCGAGCGGTGTGCCCGCACCTGACGCCTCGGCTGACGTCATCAGGATGCCTTGGGCGTAGGCAAGTCCGAGGGTGCCGACCATTGGGTCTGACCCGTCGGCGACCACCTGTACATTGCCGGTGCGACCCGCGATGCGCTCGGCCGAAAATCCGGCCGGAACGGTGATGCCGACCCGCGCCTTTCCGCTGGCCAAGAGCGGATCCAGCTGATTTTGAGAACTCACCGAGGCGACACGCCTGAAATATGTTGAGGAGTCGAAGTGTCGGAGGAGTTGACGGCTTGCCGATGATCGGTCTAGGTCGCACACCGCCAGCGCAATCTGTCGAATGTCGGTGGTGGCGGCGTAGGAGAGGAGGGTCAGCTGAACGATCGGCGCGATGAACAGCACCGCCAGGGTCTTGGGGTCCCGCCGCAGCTGGATGAGCTCCTTGACCAGCATATTGACGAGCATTCGCATCACAGACTCCGGACCATGCGTACGGTGGCGAGCAGCAGAACAACGGCGGCGTAGACGGCGAGGGCGACGGCCTGCAGCCACCACATTTCGGGACCTACGCCCTTGAGGACGATCGAGCGAAGGGCGGTGATGTAGTAACGGGCTGGGACGATGAGGGTCACAAACTGCAGAACCTTGGGCATGGATGAGATGGGAAAGATGAAGCCAGACAGGAGAAGGGTGGGCAGCATCGAGGAGAGCAAGGCGAGCTGGAAAGCGAGCTGTTGATTGTCGGCAAGAGTCGAGATGAAGGTACCCCAGCCGAGTCCGCCAGCGAGGAAGAGAAGTGTGACCGCGGCCAACCACACGAGTGATCCGCGGACCGGCACGTCGAAGAGAGACCAGGCCAGGAAGAGCGAGCCGGTGGCCGATACCGAGGCGACCAGCAAATAGGGCAGGGTCTTGCCGAGGAGGAGCTCGATGGCGCGAATCGGAGTGGCACGCAGCGATTCCATGGTTCCGCGCTCCTTCTCGCGAACAACAGCAAGGGCGGTGGCGATCACCGACGACACCATGAGGATGAAGGCGAGTAGGCCGGGCACCAGGAAGATGGTCGAGTTCAGGTTGGGGTTGTACCAGACCAGGGGCCTCGTCTCATACGGCACCTGCACCTCAATGCCGTAGACTGCTCCGGTCTGGGAGGCGACGATCTGGCGCGCGTAGCCGAGAACGGTGTTGGCCATTTGAGCGTCGGAACCGTCGAGAATGAACTGTATCGCGCTTGGTCTGTGGTCCGCGGTCCGCGATGCGAATTCAGCGGGGATGACCAGCGCGGCTTGTATGGCCCCGGAGGTGAAGAGTTCGTCGAGTGGGCGCGTGTCATCGAGGGCCGCACGCTGAACGAAATAGCCGCTCTTGAGGAAGGACTCGACGACCCGGCGGGAGGCCTGACTTCGCGACTGGTCGACAATGCCGAGCCGGACATCGGTGACGTCGAAGCTGAGGGCGAAGCCGTAAATCAGGAGCAGGATCATCGGCATCGCGAGCAGCGCTAGCGCCGTGCGCCAGTCGCGCCTGAGCTGAAGAAGCTCCTTGACCGCGGTTGCGAGGACGCGACGTATCATGACTCGATTTCGGCTTCTCGGATCGAACGGATGAAGACATCCTCGAGCGATGGCGACACGGGGCTCAGCTCAACTGGGGCAAAGCCCGCGGCGTCGAGCTGGTCGGCGATTGTCCGTCCCAATTCTGGCCGGTCGACAACCGCGTGGAGGTGATTCCCAAAGAGGGCCGCGTCGATCACGCCCGGAAGATTCTCGAGGTGCTCGAGGGCGCGGGGCGCGTCGCGGCACGCGATCTCGAGCACCGACCCGGAGGGGAAGATCTTCTTGAGCTGTGCGATAGTGTCGACCGCGAGCAGCTTCCCGGCGTGCATCAGGGCGACGCGGTGACAGCGTTCGGCCTCGTCCATGTAGTGGGTGGTGACGAAGACCGTGACTCGCTCCGCCGAAAGGTCGTCGATCAGGTCCCAGAATCGGCGCCGCGCCTCCGGATCGACGCCGCCGGTCGGCTCGTCGAGGAATACCACAGGTGGGCGATGAAGAAGGGCGCACGAAAGGGCCAGCCGTTGCCGAAAGCCGCCGGGCAGATCGGCGACGATCGCATGGCGTCGTGACTCGAGTCCGGTGAGGTCGAGGGCCCATAGCCGTTGTTCGTCGTACTGCTTGCCCCAGAGCCCGTACGTCCCGCCCCAGAAGCGGAGGTTCTCGTCCACCGTGAGGTCGCTGTAGAGCGAAAACTTCTGCGACATGTATCCGATGCGCATCTTGATCTCGGGCACCTGGGTATTGATATCGAATCCGGCCACCGTGCCCCGACCCTCAGTGGGTGCCAGCAGACCGCAAAGCATACGAATGACGGTGGTCTTTCCGGCGCCGTTGGAGCCGAGGAAGCCGAAGATTTCTCCTGGAGCGACCTCGAGGGAGACGTGGTCGACAGCTACGAAATCCCCGAAGTGGCGGGTCAGCCCATCTGCCGAGACCATGATCTCGGGTTGGGCCGTGGCGGCGGAAGCCGTGGTCACTGACCCACCGCCCGCAGGAGTGCCGCCTCGGCCATCCAGGCGCCAGCACGGGTCTTGACCTGCGCAACCTCAGCGGCGCTCAGGTCGGCCTGGGCATCGAGTAGCTCGGACAGCATCGCCAGGCCGGCGGAGTATCGCTCACTCGACGCCTCCTCCCAGGCCACCGCGGCATCCGCCGCGGCGTCGGCCGATACAACCGCTTCAAGGGCCGACTCGAGTTGCAGGCGCGCGGTCGCAACCTCGAGGAGGATCTGGCGCTCGAGTTCGCCACGGTCATACTGGAGAGCGCGCTGTTCGGCGTGGACGGTGGCCACCTGTTCTCTGGTCCGACTTCCATCGAAGATCTGCCAACTGGCGCCGACACCGACTCGCCAGGAGTCGTTGACGACGTCCTCGAGGGGCAGGAAACGATGGTTGGGGCGCGCTACCAGCCATTGGCCAGTTGCGGCCACCGCCGGTTTTCGGTTCGAATTCACCGCCCGGGCCTGGACGCCGAGACCGTCAATTCGAGCATCGGTGATCCTGAGCTCGGGCCGATTCTCGAGGGCCGCGCGCTCGAGGTCGGCCAGAGCGCGTGGAGAGGCGGGAACGTGTTCGGTTCTGGCGTCTTTGAGAGTGATGAAAGCAACGGTCGTGTCGATTCCGAGCAGAGACCCGAGACGCGCCAAGGCCTGCTTTTTTTCGTTTCGCGTCCGGATGAGATCGACCTCGGCTGCGGAATACCGTGCCTCGGCAGCAAACACATCGGCGTTAACTGCCATACCTGCTGCGCGCAGGGCACGGGCGTCGTCGAGGAGACGCTGCGTGCGCGTGATCTGCGCCTCGGCGACGTCGACACCGGCCGCCGCCGCGACCGCGGCCCAGTAGAGCCTGCGCGCCTGGCTTGACAAATCGAGGGCAGTCAGCTTCTGCGACCACGTGGCTGCCGTCTCGTCGAACCGTGCGCCGTCGCGGCCTGCAGTAATCGCGCCGCCGGTGTAGATCGGCTGAGAAATCGACAGGTCGGCGCTGTACGTGTTCTCGATGCTTGGAAAGATCACAACCGGTGGCTCGGTAGGGCCGTTGATGGGTGCGGCAAACTCGGGGACGGAATTCTGCCGCTCGACTACCGCACTGATACTGACGACCGGCAAGCGGGCTGCGTCGGCGGCTTTGACCGAGGATTGTCGGGCCTCGACTCGCTCTTCAGCGGCGGATGTCAGCCTCGACGCCTCGATGGCCATCCTGGTTGCGGATTCGGCGTCGAGGGTCAGTGTTTCAACGCCGGCCGCATCCCCGGCGAGTGCGGTGACGGATGCCAGGATGAGGAAAGGGGTTTTCAGCTCCATGATGCCTCCGTTGCGTGACTGGCGGTCGCGGTCCGTGTGAGGTAGAGAAAGGTGTCCTCGAGACCGGCGGGGACCTCGCGGGTCGATTCGACGTCGATCTGCCTTCTGGCGAGCGCCTCGCGAATCGAGCCCCCGGGGTCGGTTGCTCCGACGAGGTGGGCGTGGAGAGTCGTTCCAAAGACGCTGACGTCGACGACCGAGTCCAGGGTTCTGAGGGCTTCGATTGCCGCTGCGCGAGGGCTCGCGGTGATCTCGATCACCGTGCCGGGCATCAGGTCGGGAATCTCCTGCGGTCGCGCGTCCGCGAGAATCGTGCCTTCGTGCATCAACAGCACTCGCGTGCACCGTTCGGCCTCGTCGAGGTACGGCGTGGCGATCAGGAGGGTCAATCCATCGCTCACGAGATCGGCGAGCAGTCGCCAGAACTCGCGTCGTGTCACCGGGTCAACGCCCGTCGTGGGCTCGTCGAGGAGTAGCGCGCGGGGTGAGTGGATGAGTGTGCAGGCGAGGGCCAGCTTCTGCTTCATGCCTCCGGAGAGGCGGTCGGCCAGGCGATCATGAAAGGGGGCCAGGCCGACCAGTTCGAGCAACTTTCGCCGGCGTGTCCGCCAATCGGGAACACCGTACATGAGGGCGAAGAATTGGATGTTCTCGTCTACGGTGAGGTCGCCGTAGAGGGCAAATCGCTGCGCGAGATAGCCGAGTCGAGTGTGGAGACTCCTTCGCTCGCGCCAGCAGTCTTCGCCAAATGCGGTCGCCGATCCGGAATCTGCTTGCAGCAGTCCTCCGAGGACGCGCAATGTGGAGGTCTTGCCGGCGCCGTCGGGACCGATGAGGCCCACGACTTCGCCCGACCTCACCTCGAGGGATACACGGTGCACGGCCTCGTGGTTCCCGTAGCAGACCACCAGATCTCGCACCTCGAGCAGAGAGGCTGAGGTCACGCTGCCCTCTCAACCGAAGTAGGCGTCGGCTGGCATCCCGGGCTTGAAGATTCCCTTTGGATTGTCCAGTCGTACCTTGATCCGGAAGACCAGCTTGGCGCGCTCATCGGGAGTCTGGACGTTCTTGGGTGTGAACTCGGCCACCGACGAGATGAACGAAACGGCGCCTTCAAAGCTCTCGTCAGTTCCGTCGATGTGAACGGTCACTCTCTGGCCGAGCGTTACCTGTGAAAGGCTCGGCTCGTCGATCCAGACGGTCAGCCATGGCCGTCCGATGTCTGTGAGAACCGCGATAGTGGCTCCTGGGGGGAGTACCTCGCCCGGCTCCGCGATCCGCGATGTAATGATGCCGTCCGATGGCGCAACGACGGTTGCATCAGAAATCTGCTGCTGGACCGCCGCCACCATCGCTTCCGCAGACGCGCGCTGAGCGCGGGCGGCCTCGATCTCCTGCCGGCGAGGTCCGGCTACCAGCTTGTCGAGCTGTGCCCTGGCCGCGGCGACGGAGCGTTCCGCAACCTCCAGACGAGTGGCGGCATCATCGCGTGACTTTTCGGTCGCCGTGCCTCGCTCGGCGAGGCCAGCGAGGCGGTCGAGATCACGGCGCGCCGCGTCGAGCTCGGCCTGAGACTGCGCAAGCTGATCCTCGGCCCGGCGGAGATCCTCGGCTCGGGTGCCGGCGAGCAGAAGGCGGAGCTGGGCATCAGCCGCCTCGGCGTTGGCCCGCGCCCGGGCCAGCTGATGCTCGGCGTCGATGGTCTCGATGCGGGCAACCAGGTCGCCGGTCGTCACGATGTCGCCCTCCTCGAGAGGAGCCTCGAGAAGCCGGCCGCCGATTTTTGACGCCAGGCGAACCTCGGTCGCCTCGATGTGGCCGGAGGCGTAAATCGCCCCGTCGTTGTTGGTGTCTCGACATCCGACGGCAAGCAAAGAAGCTGCGAGCGCCGCAAGGTAGATGGAATTTTTTCGAGTCATGTAGATTCTCCAATTCGCTCGATGGCAATGCCGTGGAGGAGGAGATCGGCGACGAACTCGCCCAGATCGGCGCCTTGAGGAAATTCGATTCCCGGATCGATTGTGGAAACCTGTTTTCGGAGGGGCGCGACGGCGCTGAGAAAAAGAGATGCGCCGACCAGTACGAGGTGTGTCATCACGGTGTCAGTGGCGCGGAATTCTCCGCGGCGAACCCCGTCGGTCAACAGGTCTCGCACCGTTCCCAGTAGCCTCGCCATCCGCTCGAAAACCTCGGGCTGAAGGTACATACCGCCGGAGGCGAACTCCCGCAACATGATTCGTGGGTGGTCGGGAAGAGACTCCAGGGTCCGAGCCATGCCTGTGATCAGAGCTTGCAGCTGCTCGCGCGCGGAACCACCCATAACCAGAGTCCTGTTGAGCTCCTCCTCGATTCGATCGAAGTTGCGGCTCAGAACAGCGGCGTAAAGAGCCTGCTTGTTGCCAATGTGGTAGTAGAGCATGGCCTTGTTGACGCCAGCTCGATGCGCAATCACGTCCACCCGTGCACCGGCAAAACCCTCATCGGCGAAGACGCTGGATGCGGCGTCGAGGATCTTTTGACGTGTCTGCGGTTGTCGTTCATTCATCAGCAGTTGCCACTAACCAGTTATTTTAACTAACTGGTTATTAAAATACGCTCCGAAGCTAGACCTGTCAACCTTTGATTTTCAGTTCTTCGAGAGTGGGAGCGAGATAGGGATAGGGAGCGCTTGGATGGTCCTGTAAACTCGAGACAAATGAAGAAGAAAGTCCGGCAGGTGGTGACGCTGGCACGGCGCTTTTCTTTCGGCGACGGCACGGATCGGAGTCTGCTCGAGCGTTTCCGCGAGAGATATGAAGAGCTCGCGTCGGAACAACGTCTCGAACTTTTCCACTGGTTATCCGGGCAGTTCGAGGTTGGACTCGACACGCTCGAGGAACCGATGGCCAACCTTCGTAAGGCAACAGAAAACGATTGTGTCGCTTGGAATGAAAATGTGCGTGAGCTCAGAAAGGCGATCGCGTCGCCGAGGCAGCGTCTTTTGGAAGCCTTGATCAATACCACCGGCGGGATGGAGTTCGTGCTCGCGCTCCGCGCGGAGGTCATCGATGCTCAGCGATTGGGCGAAAAGGGGCTGGAGGCTCTCGAAGAAGACGTCGCGCATCTTCTCAACCGCTGGTGCCAGCATGGGCTCCTGTTCCTCGAGGAGATCGATCTCAGTGCGCCCTTCGAGACCATCCGATTTCTCAAGGAACGGGAGATGGTCCATCCCATGGTTGGTTTGGAGGAAATGGGTCAGAGGCTCGGCGAGGACAGATTGTGCTTCGCCCTGTACCACGTCGCGATGCCCAAGGAACCGGTGGTCTTCATCGAGGTTGCCCTGAGCCGCGGACTCATGGGTTCGATTCACGATGTCATAGATGACAGCGGTTCGGCGCGGGAACAAGTCAGTTCGCCCGACACGGCGATTTTTTACTCGATCAACAATACGCAGATCGGGCTTGCCGGCCTCGGCCTCGGCAAAGTGTTGATCATGCGTGTCACAGAGGCTCTCAGGGAGCGCCATCCGTCGCTCAAGACCTACGCCACCCTCAGCCCTATCCCGGGATTCTGGCCTCGTTACCTCCGTCCGATTCTCCAGGGCCGGGATGAGAAATTCGCCATCAAGCGAGCAGACGCCCTCAAGGTGTTTTCGGTCAAGTGCCAGGATGCGATCATCGGTCGACACAGCGAACTCGGAGGTGAGCCGGGGGATTTCGCGGAAATCTTGATTTCGGTGCTCGATCGATCAGACTGGATCGACGATCCGGTCTTTCCTCAGCACCTGCGAAAGCCTTTGGGCGAGCTTGCCTTCACCTATATCGAACACGAGGAAGACCCGCGTGGCAGGCCGCTCAACCCCGTCGCCGGCTTTCACCTCGGAAATGGTGCGCGAGTGTCACGCAACAACGTCAATTTCGCCGCCAACACCTCCGAGCGTGGTCTCGGCGAATCGTGCGGATTGATGGTCAACTATGTTTACTCGCAGAAGGCGCTGGCATCATTCGGTCGCGCCGTTCGATCACTCTTGCCATGGGGGAGATAATGCAACGGCGGCCAATGGGATCCAGAAGGCCCTTGACGGATCGGCTCCGCTAATTTACATTATACTGAATAGTTCGACCATCTGGTCTAACCATGAGGTAAAACCTTTCGGTCGAGGATTCGTATGGGATTTTGAGGACACGAAATGGCACGGCCCCGATTTGCAAATCTTGACGTCGATACCAGGTATCGCATACTCGAAACGGCGGCGATGGAGTTCGCATCGCGAGGCTACCAGGGTGTTTCGCTCAACCAACTTCTCGATCGCCTCGGGATGAGCAAGGGCTCGTTCTATTACTACTTCGACGACAAGGCAGATCTTTTCAGTACCGTGGCCGATCTTGCCTGGGCCATCTTCCTGCCTATCGAGGAATTCGACCTCGAGGAATTCAATGCCGAGAACTTCTGGCCGAGCCTCGAAGCTCTGATGCGCGAGATGAGATCACGAATCCGTGCAAACCCCTGGCTGGTCGGTTTCACCCGTCTGATGTACAACCCGCCGGACATTCCCGGAGTGTTGGATGCGCTGTCGGAGAAGTTCGCAGAAGCCAGGCAGTGGCAAGCAGAGCTGATCGAACGTGGTCAGGCCGTCGGGACCGTGCGCGACGATCTTCCGGCCGGACTGCTCCAGGCGTTGCTGGTCGGAGCGGATGAGGCCGGAGATCGCTGGGTGGTCGAAAACTGGGAGCGGCTGGGTGAGGTAGAGGTGGAACGGATCTTCGACCAGGTTTTTGGCATTTTTCGACGCATGCTGGAGTCGCCGCCGTAATCGGAAGTTGGACAAGTGGAGTGAATATGATTCGCAAAGCAGTAGTGTGCGCCGCTCTGTCGATGGCTGGAATCACGGCCTCGATTGCGGGTGCCGAGGATGCGAAGGAGATCGTCCGCGCTGCGATCGACAACTGGCGCGGCGAATCCTCCTACGGTGAAATGTCCATGACGATTCACCGTCCTTCGTGGGAGCGAACGATGTCGATGCGGGCCTGGACTCTGGGAACCGCGAAAACCTTGGTGCGGATTACCGCGCCAAAGAAGGACGCTGGAAACGGCACGCTGACGGTCGGCGACAACATGTGGTCGTTCGCGCCAAAGGTCAATCGGGTGATCAAGATTCCGTCGTCGTTGATGGGCCAGAGCTGGATGGGTTCGGACTTTTCCAACAAAGATGTCTCGCGTGCCGACGACATAGTCGACCAGTACGATCACACCTTGGTCGGCACCGAGGAATCAGATGGACACACCGTTCACGTGATCGAGGCAATCCCCCACGAAGAGGCGGCCGTGGTGTGGGGCAGAGAGGTCCTGCGGATCCGCGACGACGATGTCCTTTTGTCGCAGGAGTACTACGACCAGGATGGCGTTCTGGTGAAAACTCTCCGTACACTCGAAATCGGAGTCATGGATGGGCGCACGATCGCTGTCCGCCAGAGGATGGCGAAGGCGGAAACCGAAGACGAGTGGACCGAGTTCCGCATCGACAGTGTGAAGTTCGGCGTCGAGATCGCCGACAACGTGTTCACCCGCTCCAACCTTCGAAACCCGCGTGATTGAGCGATGAACATTACGCTCAAGATGGCCTGGAGGAACCTCTGGAGACGCAAGCGCCGGACCTGGCTGACGGTTGGTGCGATGGTCTTTTCCAATGTCCTTCTCGTATTCATGATCTCTCTCCAGGTCGGGATGTACGGGATGATGATCGACAACACCCTCCGGGCCCAGA
Organism: Acidobacteriota bacterium; assembly: GCA_022340665.1. Lineage (NCBI taxonomy): Bacteria > Pseudomonadati > Acidobacteriota > Acidobacteriota bacterium. Next base: position 42,713 of record JAJDNM010000147.1, read on the forward strand.
CCGGTCATCTCCAGGTACAGGCGCCCGGTTACATCGACGATCACAGGATGCGGCAGGTGGTACCGGAGGTGAAGAAGCTCGCCAACGATCTGCGGCGTGGTCTCGCGAGCGACGGAGTGGCTGCGCGAGCCTCGGCGTTCGCCTTGATATCGAGTACCGACAGAAGCTACGGGCTGCAGATCACGGGTGTGGAGCCGGACTTCGAGCCCCGGGTCTCGAGCTTGCCCGGACTGGTCAAGGACGGCAGATTCCTCGATGACGACCTCGCCGAGGAAATCGTCATCGGTCGCGTGCTGGCGCGGAACCTCCAGGTCGGGGTGGGAGACGAACTGACCTTCATAGGCAACGGCCGAGACGGGTCCTTTGCAGCCGCGGTTGTGACCATCGTCGGTATCTTCGAGAGCGGCATGGAGGATCTTGACCGCAGCTTGGCCGAGGTGCCCCTCGGTTTCTTCGACGACGTCTTCGCGATGGACGGCGCGGGACATGCGGTGGTCGTGATGGCCCCTGGTCTGATCCAGGTCGGTCAAACCCGCTCGAGGGTCGAGGCTCTCTTGCCAGAGGACTCGGGGCTCGTCGTTCACGACTGGGATGAACTTCTGCCGGGTCTCAAGCAGGCCATTCAGGCCGATTTCACGAGCGCTTGGTTCATGTATGGAATCCTGATCGTGCTGGTCGCATTCAGCGTTCTCAACACCCAGCTGATGTCAGTCCTCGAACGCACGAAGGAGTTTGGCATCATCATGGCCCTTGGTGTGAAGCCGGGCCGGCTCGGCCGATTGGTGCTGCTGGAATCCGGCCTCATGGGCACCGTCGGTCTGGTTCTGGGGGTAGTTCTGGGCGCTGCCCTGGTGCTCTGGCTCGGATACCACGGGTTCTCGTATCCAGGGATGGAGGAAATGGCCGGGAAGTTCAACCTCCCGAGCCGCGTCTATCCGCAGGTGTCGTTCGTAGGGCTGCTCTTGGGACCTGTAATCGTTTTCATCGCGAGCGTTGTTTCCACGCTTTACCCGGCGTTCAAACTTCACTTCGTCGAGCCGGTCAAGGCCATGAGGGCAGTCTGATGGGCAGGTTCAGAATCGTCTTCCGTCTCGCCTGGCGAAACCTGTGGCGAAATCACCGTCGCACGCTGATTATGCTGGCTGCGATCGCCGTCGGCGTGTGGGCGATGATATTCATGACGGCGTTGATGCGCGGCATGGTCGACAACATGGTCGAGGATGGCATCAGCGCAATTCCCGGCCACGTCCAGATCCACGACCCGAAATTCCGTGACGATCCAACGGTTTCGAATATGATCGCGCCACCGGACGAGAATCTGCTCCAGGTTCTGAACCGCCCGGAGGTCGTCGCATGGGCGACGCGAATACGGGTTCCGGCGGTGATCTCATCTGAACGTGATACTCGAAGCGTCACGCTGGTCGGTGTCGAACCCGAACGGGAGAGAGACATCAGCTTCGTTGCCGAAGACGTGACGGAGGGACGATTCCTGGAGTCACGCGACGACCGGGGCCTGGTCGTGGGCCGCAAACTCGTTGAAAAGCTGGAGACCGGCCTCGGCAAACGGGTCGTGATCATGACCCAGGACCGGGAGAACGACATCGCCGACCGAGGCTTCCGCATCGTCGGCATTTTCGACTCCAAACTCGTACAGTTCGAAGAGGGGCTCGTGTTCAGCGGCGAGGGAGCGATACAGGATCTTCTCGGAGTGGGAGATGCGATCTCCGAGGTGGCGGTCCTGGGAACCGACTACCGTGACGTCGAGGGGCTGCGCCGGATGGTGGCCGACGCGGCCGGGCCCGGGCTCGAGGTTCTGCCGTGGAACAAGCTCGATCCCTACCTCGGGTCAATGTTGGCCGTGATGGACGGCTTCGTCGTGGTGTGGATCGTGGTCGTATTTCTGGCGCTCTCGTTTGGCCTCGTCAACACCCTGGTCATGGCTGTCTTCGAGCGTGTGCGCGAGATCGGTCTGATGCTCGCGCTCGGGATGACGCCACGCAGCATCCTCACCCAGATCCTGGCGGAGTCTTTCCTCCTGCTGGTCATCGGCCTGGCGGTCGGCAATCTGGCGGCATGGGCCACAATCGAACCCCTCCAGGGGGGCATCGACGTCTCCATCGTCGGCGAGGGGATGGAGTACTTCGGCTCCTCGAGCGTCATCTATCCTGCGCTCTACCTGAAAGACGTCGTTCTCGCCAATGTCATCGTCATCGTGCTCGGATTTCTGGCCAGCCTGGCACCAGCCTGGCGGGCGTCGCAGCTGGACCCGGTGCGGGCCATTACGAGGGTGTGATCATGAAAGCAGTACGCTGTGTAGACCTTTGCAAAACCTATCGTCAGGGGCAGGTAGAAGTCACCGGCCTGGACCATGTTCATCTCGAAATAGCCGACGGCGGATTTGTATGCCTGTCCGCTCCTTCAGGCGGCGGGAAGACAACCCTCCTCAACGCCATCGGAGGCCTCGACACCCCGGACAGCGGTCAGATCTGGCTCGCAGGCGATCGCATCGACAATCTGGGCAAGGGCGATCTGGCGGAGATGCGCCTCCATCGCATCGGGTTCGTCTTTCAGGCATACAACCTGATTCCGGTACTGACCGCGAGGGAAAACGTCGAGTTCGTGATGGAGGTCCAGGGCATCCGCGCCGAGGAACGTCGAGAGCGATCTCTGGCGATCCTGGAGGAGGTTGGCCTTGGCGGCCTCGAGAACCGCCGCCCCGCCGAGATGTCCGGTGGTCAACAGCAGCGGGTGGCGGTCGCCCGCGCTATCGTCTCCCGTCCGGCCCTGGTGCTCGCCGACGAACCGACTGCCAACCTCGACTCTCAGTCAGCCGACCAGTTGATGGAGCTCTTCGTCGAGCTCAACGAGAACCGCCGCACCACCTTCGTCATTGCGACCCACGACCGGCGCGTCATGGGGTACGCGCGGCGAGTGATTCGAATGCTCGACGGTCGCATCGTTGGGGACGAAGAACAGGAAGCCGCCTGAAGGCCGGTGGTGAAACCTTCGCGACTCGGAATCGCGGTCATGATCGGATGCCTGATCGCATCGGCGGGAGTGGTCCGCGCGGGTGATACGGACTTCGATCTCAGTGGTCGCCTGAGTCCTCAGATCGCGGTCACGACCTATGCAGACGATAGTGCCTTCAACGACATCTTCGGTTCGAGTTCGGTTGATTCCTCGGTCGACGGACGCCTGGTGTTTGACCTCCGGCGCGGTCGCTGGAGCCTCGACATCGACTATCAGCTGATCGGTCTGTACGCGGACCGCCTCGAGTTCACTCGAGGGCTCCCGGCAAATCTGGGGGCCCTCTTCCCCCATCTGCCGGACGATCGCACCCGACTTTTCGATCTAACTCACGTCTTCACCGACTCCGGGAAGACAGCGGTCCTTCACCGGCTCGATCGGCTCTCAGTGGGGTATACGTCCGACCGCGTGGTGGTGAAATTCGGCCGGCAGGCGATCACCTGGGGCAACGGTTTGATCTTCAACGTCATGGACATCTTCAATCCATTCGACCCGGCTGCGGTCGACAAGGAGTACAAGACCGGCGACGATCTGCTCTACGGGCAGTACCTGTTCTCGAATGGCGACGACGCCCAGACCGTGATGGTCTTTCGTCGCGACCCTTTCACGGGGGATGTCGAGGCGGACCAGAGCTCGCTCGCCCTCAAGTACCACCACATGGCCTCGAGCAGCGAGTACGATGCCCTCATTACACAACATTTCGGGGATGCGCTCGCCGGGTTTGGTATGAATCAAAGTATCGGCGGGGCGGTGTGGCGTGGTGATGTGGTGCTCACCTTTACCGATGACGACACCGTTCTCTCACTGGTGACGAGTCTTTCGTACTCGTGGGTGTGGGGCGGCAGGAATTTCAGCGGCGCGGCCGAGTACTATGCCAACGGCTTCGGGCGTTCCGACGGTTGCTATTCCCTCATGTGTCTGACCGAGAACCCTGATCTGATCGCGCGCATTTCCCGCGGGGAGCTGTTCAACCTCGGGCGCCACTACCTGGGGCTCAGTGCCACGGTCGAGGTCACGCCGCTCTTCCAGGTGACTCCGAACGCCTTCGTCAACCTGACGGATCCGAGTGCGCTGATCCAGGTGGTTTTCCAGAACGACCTTCGCGAGAACCTCCTGCTGTGGAGCGCGTTCAACCTGCCGGTCGGAGCCAACGGCACCGAGTTCGGCGGTGGCGCAACCGAGGTGCCCGGCGTGTACCTCTCCTCGGGTCCCGGCATCTCGGCGCAGCTCGTGTGGTACTGGTGACGAGAGGCAACCCATCCGGGTTCAGAACGGAAACACGGTCACCAACGCCCCGACAATGGCGAAGAAGATCAGGAAGGGCAGCAGAAAATACCCGACGACGTCGCGTGCCTGGATACGAATTCCGGCACCCATCACGGGGAGGATGGTGAGCAGGAAAAAGGGCTGCAGGAGGTTGGTGAGCGACTCGCCGTAGGCCACGGCCATCGCGATTCTGCCGACCTGAGAGTTGAACTCTGCCGCACTCAGCTGCCCGGCCAAATCACGAGCAGTCTCGATCAACGGCGGCCCGATGACCGCCCATTCACCGCCGGCCGACGGAATCGAGAAGTTGACCGCTCCACCGAGGAGAAAAGCGGCCAACGGAAGGGTCTTCAGGGTCACATACGATGTCATCCACTCTGCGATCGCCGTCCCCAGACCGGTCGCCATCATGATGCCCATGATTCCCGCGTAAAACGGGTACTGAAACACGATCCCCGAGATGTTCGAGCAGGCGCGGGCCATGGCCGTGACATATGCGATCGGCGTGCGGTGGAGCAACATGCCGAAGATCAGAAAAATGAAGATCATGAGGTTGAGGTTGAGGTCGAAGCCTCGACGAATGAAGTGCGTGACGATGTAAGCAAGGCCCATTGCGACGACGAACATCTGCAGGACGGCGCTGTGGTTCAGCTTGTCGGAGAGAATGGGCTCGGGATCTCTGAGAGCCTCGGCCTCCTCGGCCACCGTCCATTCCTTTGCGGGTCCCGGGCCGGTTCGCAGATCATCGATTTCGACGGCTGCACCACGCGGTCTCAGGAGCCACATCACGAGCGGCCCGCCGACCACGTAGAGGGCAATGACTGTCAGGTTGAGCGGGCTGCCGAGGGTCGTACTGACAGGTATCGTGGCGGACAGGAGGCCGCTCTCGATGAGAAAGTTGTCGGGCGTGTTGAGCATCAGGGGAATCGAGCTCGAAAACCCGGTCACCCACGATCCACTCGATACGAAGACACACGCCATGAGGTATGGGTAGTGAACGCCACGCACACGAATGGCCAGCTCGCGGCCGAGGACCGCCGCCAGAACGATCCATCCCCAGCTCACGAGGTTGAGCAACTCGCCCGCCACGAGCACGGTCAGGTAGACCGAGGCGGGACGGGTGATCTTGAGAGCCAGTCGGTCGATGAGGCGGGCGGCCGGCGCAGACAGGGCGATAGCGTATCCGGTGACGAGGATCAGGATGATTTGCATGCCGAACTCGAGCAGCATCCAGAATCCGTCGTACCAGCCTGAGAGAACCTCGAGCGGACCGGCTCCGACCCACAGAACGGCTGCGATTCCGGTGATGACGGTCAACAACACCGCGAACACGAACGGGTCGGGCAGCGTTCGTCTGATGAACTCTGCACTGTGCTGGGCCAATCTGACGAGCACGAGGTCTCCTTCAATCACTCGATGCGAATGCGGAAATCATAATCTGTAACCCTGTCTCATGCGAGTTCTCCAACTCGTGGGAGAGAGGAAGGGATCTCCTCGTTCCTAATTTCGTATGCGTGTGAGATCGACCTCTGCGTCCCTGGGTGATTTCTTCCATTCAGTGCGCCCGACATCGTAATCCGCCATCGCTTCGGGTGCCGCCGGCTGTGGAGAGAGCGGCTTTCCGAGCAGCGAAATAGCCTCTGGATCGGGCCGTGCATGGCATCCCGGTTCGAGGTTCTCCTCGAGATACCTGGTGAGAAGGGTGTAGAGATGCATTGTTGTTCCCTCGCCCTCGGAGATGCCGTGCGACCGATTCGGATACGCCATCATCTCGAATTGCTTGTCGTGCTTCACGAGCTCGTTGATCAGCCTCTCGGCGCCCTGGTAGTGCACATTGTCGTCCCCTGTGCCGTGAACCAGAAGGAGATTGCCTTCGAGCCGGTGGGCGTGGTTGATGGGAGAGCCATCGAAATAGCCCTGTTCGTTGATCTCGGGCAACGCCATGTAGCGCTCCTGATAAACGGTGTCGTAGAGCCTCTGGTCTGGGACCGAGGCGACCGCCAGGCCGACCGAGTAGATGTCCGGGTAACGGAAGAGCGCGTTCAGCGTCATTGTGCCACCGCCGCTCCATCCCCATACGCCGACACGGTCCGGGTCGATGAACGGCCATCGGTCGATCATCGCCCGCACTCCAGCCGCCTGGTCGGCTGATGCCAAAATTCCGATCTGTCGGTAAACCGACTTGCGCCACTCACGGCCGCGAGGTGCCGGCGTGCCGCGGTTGTCGAGGCTCGCCACCAGGTACCCGCGCTGGGCAAGCATCAGGTGCCACATACCGGTGTTCCGCCCCCATTGATTGCCGACCGTCTGGCCCGCGGGTTCGCCATACACATATACCAGGAGGGGATAACTCTTCGCCGGGTCGAATTCAGGTGGTTTGATGAGCCAACCATCGACTTCGACTCCGTCGGCAACGCCGACCCTGAAGGACTCGATCGACAATCGAGCGACGCGGTCGAATGCGGCCTGTGCGTCGGCGTTGTCTTCCAGCACCCGTTT
>JAJDNM010000148.1 GCA_022340665.1 Acidobacteriota bacterium
CCCCGCATGTTGACGCTCGCATTCGTTCTCGCGGCTGGTCTTCAAACGACAACCACGGTGATCTCACCTGCCGAGCTCTGGGACTCGTGGCCGGGCGAGCGCTTCGTTCAGACCCCTGCGCCCTGTCTCCGCCCAGCGGAACTGACGGCGGAGCTGGAGCGTCTCGCGCGTCGTTACCCCGGGAAAATCCGGCTCGAGGAGATTGGCCGCTCGTTCGCTGGTCGGCCAATTCATATGCTGAGCGTCGGCAACGGACGCCGCACCGTTCTGCTCTGGTCCCAGATGCACGGCGACGAGCCGTCCGCGACGCCCGCCCTGCTCGACATGGCTGATTTTCTGCTCTCGCGGGAGAACCAGCCTGAAGTTGCGGCGATCCTCGGAGACCTCACCCTGCTGATGATCCCGATGCTCAACCCGGACGGTTCAGAGATCTACGTCCGGCACAATCTCCAGGCCATCGACATCAACCGGGACGCTCTCCATCTCGCGACTCCGGAGGGAAGGGTGCTGAAGGCGATTCGAGACCGGTACGAGCCGATTCTCGGGTTCAACCTGCACGATCAGAACCGGCGAACGGCGGTGGGGGATACCGGTGTCCTGGCGTCGAACGCCGTGCTGGCAGTGGCGGGGGATGCCGACGGGACGGTCACGCCCGGACGTTTGCTCGCCATGCGGGCGTGCTCGGCAATTGTCGAAACCCTGGCGCCGTTCACGCCGGGTGGAACGGCCCGTTTCGACGAGGACTGGAACCCGCGCGCCTTCGGCGACAACATGACGGCCTGGGGAACCCCGGTAGTACTCATCGAGAGTGGCGGCCTTCTGCCGGGGCACGATTCCGAGGACCTGACACGCCTCAATTTCGTGGCCCTTCTGACGGTGCTGCGAGAGTTGGTCCGCAACGACCTTCAGGACTACGACCCTCAGATCTACAGAGACCTCCCCCGCAACAGGAGGAATGCGTGGGCCGATTACGTTGTGCGTGGGGGATTCATCCGCCAGCCCGGATTCGATCGGCCCTACCGAGCCGACCTGGCGTTCAACCGTACGGTGGACGATCGTGATGCCGCCGGCTGCGCCACCGGCAATCCCACGCATACCTACATCGTCGATATCGGGGACGCCGGATTCGTGGGAGCGAGTCACGAGATCGACGCGGTCGGCAGCCTGCTGCTCGCACCGTTCGTCGCAGGGGTCGACGGATGGTCGGCGCGAAAGTGGATGGACCAAGGGGTGCTGGCAGACCTGGCCCGTCTCGGCGTTGGCACCGTGATCTGGCGGGTGTCCGTGCGAAAGGCAGAGGCTGCAGAATCCCTCGCGCGCGGGCTCGACGGGGTGGGCAGGGCGCGTCTCGAGATCGTGTCGACAGGCGACGAGATGCCGTGGCTCGAATTGGCGGGACCCCCGGCGGTCCCCGAATCCGACCTCCTGTCCGAAATCGTACGGGCGCTGACCGGTGGATCCGAGGCAGAGGAGTCGCCGAGCGCGGAGAACCTCGGTCGACTTTCCTGGAATGGCGAACGGCCTCCTCGCCAGCCGGTTCTGCGGCGCGGCAGACCGGCGTCCTTCGTCCTGCTCTCCCCAACGTTCGACGGCAAGATAGACCCGGCCGCCGCACGTCTCGTCTCGGTGTACATAGATGGAGTCGGAGTTCTGGGAGGAGCGCGATGAACATTCGAGGCCTGGACCGATGGCTCGTGGCGGTCGGTTTTGTGGCTCTGGCGGCAACCATCGGAGGGTACTCCGAAGAGACAGATGGAATGGAGCTGTCGAGATCGCAGAAGGACTGGGTAGCCACAACACTGGCCTCGATGAGCCTGGAGGAGAAGGCGGCCCAGATGATCATGGTCGCCGAAACCGGCTGGCCCCGAAACCCGCGTTCGAAGGTTGCTCTCGAGCTTGTCGAGGCGGTCCGGGACAGGGGCGTGGGCGGCGTTGTGCTGATGCGGTCGGAGACCGACACGATTCCGCGCCTGCTCAACCGGCTCCAGAGCGAGGCTGAGATTCCACTGTTGGTGGCGATGGACGTCGAGCGCAGCCTGTCATTCCGTGTCGAGCGCGGTACTGTCGATCTTCCATACGCAATGGCGGTGGGTGCGACCCGCTCCGAGGAGGCGGCGCGGTTCTTCGGCGAGGTGACGGCCCGCGAAGGGCGGGCTCTGGGGATCCACTGGGCCTTCGCACCGGTGCTCGATGTCAACAACAATCCGGACAACCCGGTGATCAACATCCGCTCGTTCGGAGAGGACCCGACACTGGTCGGCAGGCTCGGTGCGGCGTTCATCGGGGGCGCGCGAAGCGGCGGTATCCTGACCACCGCCAAGCACTTCCCGGGCCACGGCGACACCTCCGTCGACAGCCACGTCGATATGCCGGCGATCGCCGGAGACAGGAACCGTCTGAAAACGATAGAGTGGCCACCCTTCAAAGCGGCGATTGCAGCCGGGGTGGACTCGGTGATGGTTGGTCACCTGGCGGTGCCGTCACTCGAGCCAACCGGTCTGCCCGCCACACTTTCACCGGTCCTCAACGAGAACATATTGCGCGGCGAGATGGGCTTCGACGGCCTGATCGTGACCGACGCGATGCGGATGGAGGGGGTCGGCTCGGCCTGGATGGGCGAGGCCACGATCGAGGCAGTGCGATCGGGCTCCGATGTGATCCTCATGCCGCCCGATCTGAGGGTGGCCCATCAGTCGATCGTACGCGGCGTCCGGGAGGGCTTGATCGACGAGGTGCGGATCGACCGGTCGGTGCGACGCATCCTCGAGGTGAAGGCGAAGCTCGGGCTTCACGAATCGCGCCTGGTGGATCCGGACGCCGGGGCTCTCCAGGTCGGTCGGCCGGAGGACAATCGTCGCGCAAAGGAGATCGCGGAAGCCTCCATCACCGTGGTGCGAAACGAAGGTGGTGTGCTGCCGCTCGCAGCGGAGGAGAAGCTCAAGATCCTGCACCTCGTCTTGCCGGACGAGTCGGGAGTCCCGGCGTCCGAGTTCAAGGAGCGGCGAGTCTCCGTCAGTACCGTGAATCTGGGTGACGAAATCCTGGACGCGAAGGCCGACGAGATCGTGAGAAAGGTGAGGCGTTTTACCCATGTGGTGGTGTCGGCGAGGTACTACCGCGAGTCGATCGCCGACAGCCTGGTGCGAATGCTGGAGCGAGTCGTAGACACCCGCGTACCGGTCATCGTCGCGTCGTTCGGCGATCCCTATCTCCTGCGGGACCTTCCCGAGGTGCCGGTCTACCTTTGCGCGTTCGGCACCTCGGAGGTGAGCCGGCGCGCGGCAGCGCCGGTGCTCTTCGGTGAGGTCGATGTTGGTGGAAAGCTGCCGGTGACGCTCTCCGACGAGTACGCTTTCGGTTACGGCCTCGAGATCCCGAGGCGAGCCATGACGCTTCGAACCGCCCGCCCGGAGGATGCCGGCTTCCGTCAGGGGGGGATGGACGAAGTTGATCGTGTGCTCGACGAGTTCGTGGCTAGGGGAGCCTTCCCCGGGGGGGTGGTGGCGGTCGGCCATCACGGTGCCCTCGTCCACCTCCATCCTTTCGGGAAGCTGTCCTACGACGACGATGCGCCGGCGGTTGCGGCCGACACGATCTACGATCTTGCCAGCCTGACGAAGGTGGTGGCGACCACGACCATGGCGATGATCATGGTCGACGAAGGGCGCCTCGATCTCGACGAGAAGGTTCAGGACTACCTGCCGCTCTTCCAGGGTCCGGGCAAGGACAAGGTGACGGTTCGCCACCTGCTGACCCACCGCTCGGGAATCGACTGGTGGGCTCCGCTGTACGAGGAGCTACAGGGTCCGGAGGCCTATCTGCAGCGCATCCAGGAAATGGATCTGGTGTACGAGCCGGGAACGGACTTCAAGTACAGCGACCTCGGGATGATTCTCCTCGGCGAGATACTGCAGAGGGTGTCCGGACAACCGCTCGAAGAGTTCGTGCGGGAAAGGGTTTTCGAGCCGTTGAAGATGGCCGACACCCTCTACCGGCCGGGCGCGGATCTGTTGCCGCGAATCGCCCCGACCGAGTTTGACGCCTGGCGGGGCCGCATGATCCGTGGCGACGTCCACGACGAGAATGCGTTCGCCCTGGGCGGAGTCGCTCCGCATGCCGGTCTCTTTTCGACCGCGGGCGATCTCGCTCGATTCGCGCAGATGCTCGTCAACGGCGGGGTGCTCGAGCACCATCGCATCATATCCCGGGAGACGGTCGGGTTGTTCACCCGCAAGGCCGGTGATGAGGGCTCGACACGGGCCCTCGGCTGGGACACCAAATCGCCCGAAAACTCCACCGCCGGATCCTACTTTTCTCCCCGCTCCTTCGGCCACACGGGGTTCACCGGAACCTCGATCTGGATCGATCCGGATCGTGAGCTGTTCCTGATCCTGCTCACCAACCGGGTCCACCCGACACGGGAGAATCAGCTTATTCGCGAGGCTCGGCCGGCAGTGGCCGATGCGGTCGTCAACGCCCTGACCGACGAGTATCGCGAGCTGCCCGACGTCCCCTCGCAGGTGGTCGAGGTCGGGCTGGATCGGGTGGCGAAGGGTGAGGATCACGGTCTTCGCGGGAAGAAGCTCGGACTGATCGTCCACGCCGCGTCGGTAACGGCGGACGGCCGGCACGCGATCGACGTGATGCACGACGCAAAGCTCGACGTGGCTCGGCTCTTCACCCCGGAGCACGGCTTGCGCAGCCGGGCGGCGGCCGGTGAGCACGTCGAGAACGGCAGGGATCCCGAGAGTGGACTGCCGGTGGTCAGCCTCTACGGCGACCGGCGCAAACCGACGTCCAAGGACCTGGAGGGACTCGACGCTCTGGTCTTCGATCTTCAGGGCGCGGGCGTGCGCTTCTACACCTACGTCAGCACGCTGATCCTGACCCTCGAATCAGCGGCCGAGGCCGGGATCGATTTCATCGTGCTCGACCGTCCGAACCCATTGGGTGGCGAACGGATCGAGGGGCCCATGAGCGCGCCGCGCGACGAGGTTCCGGAGAGCTTCGTCAACTTGGCTCCGGGGCCGATGGTGCACGGACTGACCCTGGGGGAGATGGCTCGCTACGTCAATCAGGGACTGGAGAAGCCGGCCCGTCTGACAGTCGTGCCGATGAAGGGTTGGGATCGAGACATGACCTGGGTGGACACCGGTCGTACCTGGGTGCCGCCGTCTCCCAATCTGCGCAGTGCAGAGGCAGCCATCGCCTATCCGGGGGTTTGCCTGCTGGAGGCTTCGACCGTTTCCGCCGGTCGGGGGACGGAGAGCCCGTTCCTGTACTTTGGCGCCCCGTGGATCGATCCGGAGGAGCTTCGGGTGTCGGTGCCCGGATTCGAGCTCGAGCCAGTGACCTTCACCCCTACCGCGTCGCCGGCCGCGCCGAATCCCAAGTTTCTCGACCGGGAGTGTCGAGGGATGCGGGTCCATGTCACCGATCCAGTGAAGGCCGAACCCTACAGGCTCGGGGTCGAGCTGCTGGTCGCTCTTCAGGGTCACGAGGAGTTCGGATGGAGGCGGGACGGCGAGGCCCTGACATGGCTGGTCGGCACCCGCCGCCTGCTTGACGATCTGAGACGCGGCAAGACTGCTCAAGAGATCATCGACATCGACCGTGAGGCTCACGACATCTGGCGCCGCACGCGCGAGTCGTCTCTTCTGTACTGATTGACGGATCAACCTACGAGGAGGCACGTCACATGGACTGGAATCGACGTCAACTGCTGCAGCTCGGAGGGGCGGCTCTCGCCGCCGGAACGCTGCCGGCGCTGGCCGAGCCGGCGGACACTGGGAGCGCCATCATCAAACCGAAGCGCCTGAAAGAGGGCGATGTCGTGGGTTTGATCAGTCCGGCAAGCGCGACTTTTCGAAAGCAACGCGCCGAAATCGCCCGAGAAAACATGGCGGCTCTCGGGCTTCGGGTCCAATTCGGCGATCACCTGTTCGACCGCTACGGCTCTCTCGGCGGACGGGACGAGGACCGGGCCGCCGACATCAATCACTTCTTCGGGGATTCGGAGGTGCGAGCCGTGTTGGCGCAGGGCGGCGGCTGGGGCTGCAACCGGCTCCTGCCTTTGCTCGATTACGATCTGATTCGCAAGAACCCCAAGATAGTCATGGGTTTCAGTGACATCACCGGCCTGCTCCTAGGCATTCACGCCAAGACGGGTCTGGTCACGTTTCACGGACAGACGGGCGGCTCCAGTTGGAGCGAGTTCAGCACCGACTATGCCAAGCGCCTGATCTTCGATGGCGAAGCGGTGACCATGCGAAACCGGATCAGCGAAGAAGATCGGCTGGTACAGGTCGAGAACCGGGTTCTCACCATCACGTCCGGCAAGGCACGAGGCCGGCTGATCGGCGGCAACCTGACGATTCTCACGACTTTGATGGGATCGGACTACCTTCCGGATTTCAACGGTTGCATTCTGTTTGTCGAGGACCTGAACGAACAGGTCTATCGGATCGACCGCATGCTGACCCAGCTCAAATTGGCGGGGGTGCTGGATCGGATCGCCGGTTTCGTGTTCGGCCGATGCACCAGATGCGATCCGGGAGACGGCTACGGGTCGTTGACCCTCGAGCAGGTCTTCGACGACCATGTCGCACCTCTCGGCATTCCCGCCTGGTATGGCTCGATGATTGGCCACATCAAACATCAGTTCACCGTGCCGCTGGGGATAGAAGCCGAGATAGATGCGGATGAGGGCACCATAAAGCTGTTGGAATCTGCGGTCGTTTAGGTCCCGCAATTCCATCTCGGGCGTGGGCTCACGGCCATGCGGCTAAACGGCTGCACGACATGCGCGGTTGTCCAGCGCTTTTTCGCGAAGCGCCGTAGAGCCGTGGTTGGATGGGTGGTGGAACCCGTAAAGCCGTTTGCCGGTTACTGGGTTCGTCAGGGCTTTCTAGGGAACAACAGAATTGCATCCGCATTGCGGCGGGCGCTGCCGCCCGACGGACGATTCGCGATCTTGCCGTCAATGACCATTGTGGTCGATCCGCCGCCGTCCAGGTTGATCGCCGAGACGCACCCGAGCTCGACCATGAGATCGGTCAGCTCCGGCAGGGACATGCCGACGCTCTCCCGGGGCTGGCGGCCGTCCACGGTGACGAACAGCAGGGTGCCATCGGCCCGGACACCGGCTGCCGTCCGCGGATGGCGGGCGAGGTAGAAGGAGTTGGAAATGGACTCTACTTCTGGCTCTTCGAGACGGGTGCCCTTCCACAGCAGGAGCGGACCGCCGCTGACGATGTCCTCTACCTGATCCCATTCGCGTTCGGGGTCGGGCAGGAGCGGCTCGATGGCCGTTTCAACGGACACCCGTGATCGGGGTCGGAATTTGGGCAGCAGTGCCTGGGTACGATCGGCACCGATCGACAGCACCATCCCTCCGGGCGGGATCGTCGTGCTGCCGGAGCCGTTCAGAATCTCGGCAACGCGCCCGTCCAGGATCGTGATCTCGGCTCCCTCGGCGGACGTGAGCGTCGTGCGGTGGAAATCAGGTGTGAAGAGAATGACCTCGTCCGAGCCGCGATTCCGGTTGAGCCCGTCGAGCGGAATGCGCTCGCCTCCGTCGAGGTGAACCTCGCCATGGAAAGACAGTCTTCCAAAGACTGAATTGACCTTTCCCTCGCGTTCGAAGAAACCGACGGCGGCACGTCCCCGGTCGGGCTCGGAGATCAACCGGCCGTTGATCTGCAGGGTGCCGCGAGAGTCTCCGGCGAAAAGACCTTTCATGGAGAAGTAACCGCCGTTGATAGCCGCCAAGGCGCCGAGCCGTCGGGCGAGGTCCGCGGTTGTCTCGAGTCCGATGGCCGTGTCGTAGGCGTGCGCCACCCGAACCTCGACCAGTGTCGGGTCTGCCTCGAGAACGTGGATTGACCAGGGTCCGTTGGCGTGGGTCTGGTCGTGCGAAACCTCCCGGATCTCGAGCGGCGGTGAGAATCCCCGCTCGAGCAGTCGTTGTCGCAGGTCCTCGGCCTCGGTTCGGTGGGGGAGGCCAGGAGTGACGATGTAGTACTCATCGCCGAAGCTGATCGGGAAGGCGGTGAAGCCGTTCTCCTGAAGGCGTTCGAGGGCAAGATCGGCATCGGCCTGGCGCTCGAACTCGCCTATGACGATCCGGTAGGTTGCCGCAGTCGCAACATCGCCCTTGGAGATGACGAGGTGGCGCAGGCCCGGAGCCACAGCTTCGATCGACTGCGCGGCGCCTCCGACGGCCGTCGTACTGAGGAGTGCGACGAGCACAAGGATTGGCGCATGGGTTCTTTTCAATTGGATCTCCTGCGTTCTTCCTTTGTAGGCGGGTCCTTTAGGGCCCGCCAACGATTGTTGTTTGCGCTCTTCGCGCGCCCTGAAGGACGCGCCTACATAACCTCATGACGATTTCTTCTCCAGATCCGACTCGAGGCGAGGCCAGATGAGGCTTGCGCCAAGCCCGGCGGCGAACGTGATTGCCGAGCCGACCAGCGCGAACCAGGGCCAGGCCAGCGTGGTGGTGAAGAATATCGTGCTCATGGCGGCGAGGCCGATCACGAGGCCCGCCAGCGCCGCACGCTCACCGACCCGGTCCGCAAAAAGGCCGAGGAAGAAAACCCCGAGTACGATCCCGGTGGTGAAGGCCGCGATGCCGAGCACGCTGCTGACGACGGATGCCTTGACCCATTGGCCGCCGATTCCGACCGCGATCTGGATGACGCCGAAAATGACGGTCAGGACGCGGACGGCGCGGAGCTGCTTGTCGGCCGAGGCCCCGGAACCCTTCCCGGAAAAGAAGAAATCGTTGGCGGCCGCGGTGGCACACGAGTTGAGAGAGCTCGACAGGGTCGACATGGCGGCTGCAAAGATGGCGCCGAGCAGGATGCCCAGGAGGCCAACCGGGATTTCGTCGAGGATGAAGCGCGCGAAAACGCGGTCCGGGCGCTCGAAGGCCATTTCCGGCGAGAAGACCTGGTAAAACGCGAAGAGTCCGACGCCGATGAGAAGGAAAAGCGCGAACTGGGCGACGACGACGAAACCACCAACCCAGAGCGCACGCTGAGCGTCCCTGAGATTTCGCGCACAGAGATAGCGCTGCACCATCATCTGGTCGACGCCGTGTGAGCCGAGGGTGATGAAGAGCCCGCCGATCAGACCGGCCCACAGGCAGTAGGGCTGACTCCAGTCGAAGGTCAGATCGAAAACATGCAGCTTGCCGGCTTCGCCGCCGATCGCCATCAGCTGCTCCCAGCCACCGGGCAACCGATTCAGAATCAGTACCAGGGCGATGACGGCCCCGCCGATGTAGATCACGAACTGCACGAGATCGGTGACCAGGACGGCGCGTATGCCACCGAAGAACGTATAGACGATGGTCGCCACGCCCATCGCGATCACCGCCCAGTGAATCGGGATTCCGGTCATCTCCTGGAGCACGATGGAGGACAGGAAGAGGCGCAGTCCGTCGGCCAGGCTGCGGGTGACGATGAACATCGCCGATGCCGCCCGCTGGGCGGCGCCCCCGAATCGCTGATGGAGTACGTCGTACGCCGTGTAGAACGACCCCTTGAAGTACTGCGGCAGAAGCAGGAAGACGACCACGAACCGGCCGAGCAGGAATCCGAGCGGTATCTGGAGCCAGGTCATGTCTCTCGAGTAGGCGAACCCGGGGATGCTCAGGAAAGTGACGGTGCTGGTCTCGGTGGCGACGATCGAGAAGAGGATCAGCCACCATGGGCGGTTTCTGCCGCCGACCACGAAGTCGGACACGGTGTCCGCGTTGCGCCCGATCCAAAGCCCGAGGGCGACGACCCCCCCGAGGTAGAGCACGAGAATGGCGAGATCGATGGGGCCGACGCTCACCGGTACCTCGCCGCAGTTCGATTTCGAATTTCGAATTTCGGATTTTGGATTTTCGGGCCGCCCACCCGGGCGGACACCCACGGCCCGACGGCGATACGGCAATACGGCGCACGGCTCACGTGCCAAAGAGAATTGCCTCGACCGAGCCGCGGTGACGTTGTGGAATCGTGACGCCGTACGGCCGTCTTGCCGTCTTGCCGAATATCGGTCTTGCCGTCGAGCCGTAGGGCCGTCCGGCCGAACCGGCTCACTGCAACAATTCCAACGCCAGCGTGACCGCGCCCATCGCAGGCTCGACCTCGAGGAGCCTGACCTCGACGTCGGGCAGGTCTGCGAGCAGGGCGTCGATGCGGTCTGCAAGGCTTGGGCAGGCCTTGAAGGCGCCGCCGGACAGGACAACTGGGTGCCGACCGGGGAAATCAAGGTGGTTCGAGACCGCCCGTGCAGCGCTGGCGAGGTGTTTGGCGGCCTGGTCCATCAGGGTCTCGGCAGCCTCGTCACCATCTGCGCTGGCGATCTCGACCAGCGAGGCGAGGTCCGCGACCCGGTTGCGCGAAAGCTCCTGGTCGTAGAACCATTGGACCAACTGCCTGGGTTCGGCAACGTCGAGCTTTTCGCAGATCAACGGGTAGAGGGTGGTGGCGATGCCGCGGCCATCGGCGGCACGGATAGCGTGCCGCAAGGCGTAGTGGCCGAGCCAGAAGGCAGACCCCTCATCACCGAGGAGGTAGCCCCAGCCCCCGGCCCGCGCCTCGTTGCCTCCGGGATCGACGCCGTAGGCGATGGACCCGGTGCCGGCTGCGATGACGATGCCGATGCCATCAGGGGCGCCGGCGACCAGTGCGACGAGTGCGTCGTGCACCACCCGAATCGGCTGACGCTGTCCGAGGCGGCGGAGGACGTCGCGGATCACTTGGTCTGCGCCGGGCTGGCTGACGCCGGCGATACCGATGCAGAGGGCACCCAGCGGCTCGGGCGCCTCGAGGTTTTCGATGACGTCGAAGAGGACCTTCTCGACTGCCAGCTCACCCTTGACGAGGAGATTCGCGCCGCCCGCGATCGCTTTGGATTGAACCTCGCCCGCGTCATCGGCCAAAAGGCCCACGGTCTTGGTTCCGCCTGCGTCGATCCCGATCACGTAGGGCATCATTGGCTCCCTTCGAATTCACTCGCGATCCCGCACGCCGAGGCCGGGTTCGGACGGCAGGACGAGCCTGCCTTCCTCGATTCTTACGCCGGTGTACGGGTCGTTGGTGATGAGCAGGTTCCCGTCGAGGTCGGCGTAATCGACGAGCGGCGCGATGTGGGCCGCAGCGGTGACCGCCATCGACGACTCCACCATGCAGCCGAGCATGACCTGCATACCGTGGGCGCGAGCCACGTGGATCATTCGCAGTGCCTCACCGAGCCCCCCGCATTTCATCAGCTTGATGTTGATGCCGTCGAAGGCGTCGGCCAAGCGAGGAATGTCCTCGGCGCGTCCGACGCTCTCGTCAGCTATCAGGGGGAGGGGGCTTTGCCTCTTCAGCTCGCGCATTTCGTCGAGCCGATCTGCAGGTAGCGGCTGCTCGACGAACTCGACGCCCATCTCCTGCAGCCATTCGAGCCGTTCCAGCGCGTCCTCGAGCGTCCATCCCTCGTTGGCATCGACTCTGACCGGCCGATCGGTCAGCCGTCGCACCGTTTCGAGGACGTGACGGTCGTCGTCCGATCCGAGCTTGACCTTGAGGACCCTGAATGCATCCGCCTCGTGGACCTTCTGCTCGACGATCTCGGGCGTGTCCATGCCGATCGTGAATGAGGTCACGGGCATTGTCCCTGGGTCGATTCCCATGAGCTCGTAGAGCGGGACCCCGAGTCTCTTCCCGGCGAGGTCACGCACGGCCATGTCGATGGCGGCTTCGGCCGCAGGTTGGCCGCGAACGGCAACCCTGGCGGCTACGGAATCGAAATATTGCGGTTCCTCCAGCCGTGCCGCCATCGTTTCGGCCGCCCGTGCGGCCGAGGCGGCGTCCTGTCCGTAGCGGGCGATCGGCGCCGCTTCGCCACGGCCGACGAGACCCTCGTGCTCGATTTCGACCATCAGGACCCGACGGGAATCACTGTCACCCCGTGCGAGACGAAAGGTGTGTCGGAGCTCGAGAACGAAGTCGTGGTGGCGGAGCTTGATCATCTTCTCCCCGTTCGGTCCTCGTGCCAGTGAGGATCTGACGTGCATCATACAGGCGTCGCCGTACAGAGGAGAGGCCGTGTAAGATCCCAGCATGTGGAAACAAATCATTTACCTGCCGGTTTTCGTGTCACTCACCGTGGCGTGTGGTGGGAGTTCGCGCGAACCGTCTCAGTCGGCGGTGAAAGCCGAGACACCGCGGCCCTCGATACTGTTGATCACCCTTGACACGACCAGGGCCGACAGCGTCGGATTCGAGTCCGATGCCGTCGAGACCCCGGCGCTGGATGCGTTGGCCGACCGCGGTACACGGTTCGCCCAGGCCTGGGCGACCGTGCCGATGACCCTTCCGTCTCACACCTCGATGATGACCGGACTGTACGCTTCGCAGCACGGAATCCGAGAAAATTCCCGATTTCTTGCCGATGACCGGGTCGTGCTCGCGGAACGACTCCGCGATGCGGGCTACTCGACCGCCGCCTTTGTATCCGGATATCCGCTGAAACGCCGATTCGGCCTCGCGCGCGGGTTCGATCACTATGATGATGACATGGGCGCCGGCAACGCGGAGCGCGCCGCTGGGCCGACCACCGATCGAGCGCTCTCCTACCTCGCGTCGAACCCCGCTGGACACCTGTTCGTCTGGGTTCATTATTTCGACCCCCACGATCCGTATGCTCCGCCGGAACCGTTTCGGTCCGCATACCCGTCCTCTCCGTATCTCGGGGAGATCGCGTACATGGATCAGGAGCTGGGAAGACTGATCGACGCGTTCGAAGGGCGAGACGGAGGTCGGAATGCAAGGATCATGGTGGTCGGCGACCACGGCGAGGGGCTCGGAGACCACGGCGAAATGCTGCACGGCAACCTTCTCTACGGAAGTGTGATGCGGGTGCCGATGGTCGCCGCCGGTGTCGGCATTCCGGTCGGCGAGGTGACAACGCCCGTCAGCACGAGGCGGGTCTTCGATACGATCCTCGGCTGGGCCGGCCTCCATTCCGATTTCGATTTGCTGGCGCCCGCGCAAGAGGTTGTGATGGGGGAGGCCTTGAAGCCCTTCCTCCAGTACGGATGGCAACCGCAGGTGATGGCTATCCAGGGTGCACAGAAGGTCATTCGATCGGGTGGCACCGAGGTCTACGACCTCGAGTCGGATCCATCTGAATCAGCGGATGTCAGCGGCGAGGTGGAGATCGACTCCGAAATTCTGGCGGCGATTGACGCTTACGCGCTGGTGCCGGCCATCGGGGAAGCATCCACCTCCGACACCCTCGACGATGAGTCCAGGCGTCAGCTCGCGGTCCTCGGCTACGTTGGCTGGGAGAGCCCGGCCCCCGTCCGGAAGGACGCGCCGGATCCCCGTGACATGACCCACCTCTTCGATGATCTGAACGAGGGGGCTCAGCTCTTCGCGCGGGACGAGTACGAAAAATCCATCGACGTCTTCGAACGCGTGCTTTCGGAGGACCCTGAGAACCTGATGGTCACAGTGAGGCTGGCGGTCGCTCATTCGATCCTCGGGCACGATCGACGGGCACGGGAGCTCTTTGCAAGAGCCGAGGAGATCCACCCGGGTTCGGTCGATGTCCAGCACTACCTGGCGATGCACCATTTCCGAAATCAGCGCTGGGACCTCGCGGCGCCTCTCTTCGAGAAGGTACTGACCGTGACGCCGAAAAAGCTACCGGCTCTGGAGGCGCTGGCGCGAATTCGTGAAGGCGAGGGCAGGTACGAGGAAGCGGCTCACCTCATCGAGCGGATCATTCCCTTGAAGGCCGCTCCAGCGGCGGACTGGATCCGGCTCGGCGAGCTGAGAATGGCGATGACGGAAACTCCGCCGGCCATCCGGGCCTTCGAGGAGGCGCGGAGGTTGGGCGGATCCGACTTCCACCATCATCTCGAGCTCGGAGTCTGCTACCTGGCGATCCACGATTACGCCGCTGCCGCGCAGATGCTCGATCTGGTGCCCCAGAATCATCCCGGCTACCCGATGGCCCTTTTCAAGCGTGCGCAGGCGAGCGTTCTCCTCGGCGAACCGGGCTGGCGCGAGCGGGTCCGACTGGCCTACGAGTACGCCGATCCCGACCTGCGGCGCATGATCGAACGCGAGCCCCTCTTCCAAGGTCCGCGCGGTCGCTGAGCTTGTCAGGGAGGGCAAGAGAGTTTTGAGTCATGAGTTTTAGGTTTCCACACAACCTCCCCCCGATCCCGGGCTGACGGCGAAAACTCAAAACTCAAAACTCAGAACTCAAAATTCATGACTCTCAACTCTCAACTCAAACCCGACCGACGGCTGCTATATAGTCGCGACGATGACGTCATTCGGCGTATGGTCCGTTTTGCCGCCGGTGGCAGCCCTCGGGCTCGCGCTGTGGAAGAAGCAGATTTATCCGGCCCTGCTGCTGGGACTGTGGATCGGCTGGCTGGTGGTGGATGGCTGGAACCCGGTCGTTGCGACAGCCTCGACCGTCTCGTCGATCGTGACCGTGTTCCTCGACGCGGGGAATACGCGGATCCTGATCTACAGCCTGCTTGTCGGTTCCGTCCTGACCTTGATCTGTGCCACAGGTGGTGTCGAGGGCTTCATCGCCTGGGTGTCGGATCGCCGCTGGGTCACCAATCGCCGCCAGGCGCAAATGGTGCCCTTCCTTCTCGGCATCCTGATCACCGTGGAGTCCTCGATCACGGCACTGGTCGCAGGGACGGTCGGACGGCCACTCACCGACAAGCACGGGGTCAGCAGGGAAAAGCTGGCCTACATCTGCGATTCGACCTCCGCTCCGGTCTGCATCCTGGTTCCGTTCAACGGCTGGGGAGCGCTGGTGATCGGCCTTCTCGCTGTGCAGGGGGTTGCCGACCCAGTGGCCGTTCTGCTGTCGAGCATCGGCTGGAACTTCTACCCGATGCTCGCAATCGTGCTGGTCCTGCTCACGATTCTGCTCGACCGGGAGATCGGGCCGATGCGTACGGCCGAGCTGCGTGCCAGAGACGAGGGAAAGCTTTTGGCGGATGGAGCCCATCCGATGGTGGCCGAGGAAGTGCTCTCCGCAACTCCCGATGAAAGCGTGCAGCCGAAGGCTATCTATCTGATACTTCCGGTGGTGACGATGGTCGGTGCGATCGTGGCCGGGATTCTGATCACCGGCAGCAAGGGGAGTGGTCCCGGCGCGGGCCTGTGGGACATCATCCGGGCCAGCTCCGGATCGACCGCAGTCCTCTGGGCGGTGCTGGCCAGCCTGGCGGTACTCGCTGTCATCGCTCTCGGTCCCTGCCACATGTCGGGCAGGGTGTTCATCGACCACATCTTCACGGGCATGGGAGGGATGATCCCGGTGGTCACCCTGCTGGTGCTTGCCTTCGCGCTCGGCGGCGTCGTGCGGGAGCTCGGCACCGGGGCGTATGTGGCGAGCATCATCAGCGGTGCCGGCAGCGCCAAGGTGGCGGTCGCCGGTTCCTTCGTTCTTGCCTCGTTCATGGCATTCGCCACCGGCACCTCCTGGGGAACCTTCGCACTGATGGTGCCGATCGCCGTCCCGTTGGCTGCCGCTCAGGGCGGGTCGCTGCCCCTGTATCTCGCCGCGGTCCTGGGCGGCGGCGTCTTCGGCGACCACTGCTCGCCCATCTCCGACACCACCATCATCTCTTCGATGGCTTCCGCGTCGGATCACATGGACCACGTCAGGACACAGATACCGTATGCACTGATCGGTGGCGTGATCGCGCTGCTGGTCTATCTCGTGGTGAGCTGATCGGGATCGGAGAGCCGCCAGGCCGTTCGGAGACATATTTCGAATTTCGAATTTCGGATTTCCCACCCACACCGCAGAGAACGGGAGGGTGGAGGGAATTCAAAATTCAAAATTGAGAATTCAAAATTCTAGAGAAGCCTGGCGAGCTGCTCCAAGATCCTCGCCTCGATCGGGGTCAGCGTGCTCGAGCCATCACTCTCGGCCTCGGGATCGAAGGCGGTTCCGGTGAGCGCGAAGATCAGGCCGTCGCCCGACTCGGGATGGGCCCAGACGCCGGCGAGTAGCCCGTACGCCTCTCCGAAGTGTCCATACCACCTTCGGGCGTCACCCGGAAAGAGGCGGTCGCCCGCGGTTTCGCTGGTGACCATCCGGATGCCGGTCGCCCACGCGTTGAGCTTGCCCGCATAATCCTCGAAGTTCTCCTTGGCCGGATCGTAACGCCAGACTTCGCTCCGCATCTCATCCATGCTCGCCGGGCTCAAAATCCGCACCGCGCCCACGCTGCCGTCACCCGCGAAGATCTTGGCCAGAGTCTCGAGTCCTCTGAGTGACATCCGGGCGCCGCCCTGCGGGCTAAACTGAGCGCCGTTCGTCCCCGGGACGTATTCGGCACCTTCGGGTAGTGCCGTCGGTATACCCTCGCTCAGATCGTCGACCTGGGCGAACCACGGACCGTCAGGATCCCATGTATTCTCCCGATCGCGCTTGCGGTAGAGCGTCGCCAGGTTCTTCTGATCTACTTCGGACAGACCAGCGACGTTGAATCCCCCCGCGAGCCCCAGTGGCTCGAAGAAGCGTTGCTTCATGAGGTGGTCGAACCGAACGCCGGTCACCTTCTCGAGGATGGTACCGACGACTCCGTAGTTGAGGTTGCAGTATTCGAAGAACACTCCCGGCCCGCGATCCCGGCCCTCCTCGGCGATCTGGAACCGCTCACCGTAATCACGATCGTGAGGGTCGAAGGCCTCCTGGAGGGCGCTGGGGTAGCGGATGATGTAGGACTCTCCGGCGTCACGAATCGAGGAGACGTGAGAGAGGAGGTCACGAAGGGTTATGGCCCGGTCCGGGTAGTGCGGGTTACGGAGCTTCCAGCCGAGGTATTCCGAGACATCGCGATCCAGCTCCAGCTTTCCTTCCTCGACGAGCTGAAGTACGACGATCGTCGAGAGGGTCTTCGAGACCGATGCGATTCGCATCAGGCTGTCTGGTGTGAGTTTTCGGTCGATCTTCTCCTCGGGATCGATGTAGGCTCGTCCGAAGGTGGCCTCGAAGGTCACCTCTCCATCGCGCAGGACAGCTACGGCAAGACCCGAGAGCTCCCGCCCTGGTTCTCCATCACCGTTTGCGAGTCGCGCCAGCTCGCTGTAAACCTCGTCTTCGATGTTCATTCCAGGCCCCGGATCAGCAGTCTCATCCCCGCCACAGGCGAAGATCGAAAGTACCAACGTCGCGACGATCGTCCAAACCAGTGCGTTCTTCATGGCGCGTACTATCGCACATCCCTGGCGCTGTTCGATTAAACTGGCGCTCGTTTGGGGGGATTCGATGCGGTCACGAGCGTTGTCTGTCCCGAGCCTTGCCATGCTGTTGGCGTTGACCGGCTGCGCCACCGGCCTCGAGATACATGATCGTCCAATCTCGTTCTCGGCCGAGCGGACGAGCGGCACGTTGCAGTACATCGCAGATCACTACGGTCAGCATCCCGAGGACATTTCGATCGTTCCCCGCATCATCGTCCTCCACTGGACAGCGATCGACGATTTCGATAGATGCATCGAGGTCTTCGATCGGGAGAAGCTCGGAGGGTCCCGGCCCGGGCTGGCTGCCGCCGGAGACGTCAACGTCTCGATCCAGTTCCTGGTCGATCGCGACGGGACGGTCCATCGATTGATGCCCGAGACCTGGATGGCCCGTCACTGCATCGGACTCAACTACTCGGCGATAGGCGTCGAGAATGTTGGCGGCGCCGGGGGTGTCGACAACCTCACCGATGCGCAGATCGAGGCCAACATCCGGCTCGTGCGATACCTGGTGAAGAAGTACCCGACCATCCGATACCTGATCGGCCATATGGAGTACCTCGATTTCGATGGCCACCCGTTGTGGCTGGAACAGGACGAGACATATCGGACGGAGAAGATCGATCCGGGAGACCGGTTCATGACCGCCGTGCGCGAGGCGGTGGCCGACCTCGGGCTCGAGGGCCCCCCGTGAGCCGGAATGATTGGACACAGCGTGATCAGTGACCCGACTGCCGTGTTCATGTATCTGGCGGGTCTCCTCGGCGCCATCTTCTGGCTGAGTGGTCTGCCGCAGCTCCAACGCCTCTTCCACGTGACACCGGCGATCATCTACGCGTACTTCCTGCCGGCGCTGAGCACCAGTCTCGGGATCACCCCGGACAGTTCGACGGCCTATGACTGGATGCTCCGCTACCTGCTGCCGGTGAGCCTTCTCCTTCTGATGGTGACGGTGGACGTCCGGGCGATCATTCGTCTGGGCGGCAAGGCGCTGATCATGATGCTGGCGGGATCACTCGGGATCATCATCGGCGGACCGGTCGCACTGGCCCTACTGGGACATTTCCTGCCGCCGGACACGTGGATGGGTCTGGCGGCATTGTCGGGTTCCTGGATCGGCGGCGCACCGAATATGGTGGCGATCAAGGAGAGCGTCGGCACCCCCGACTCGCTGATGGGTCCGATCATCGTGGTCGACACCTTCTTCGCCTACGGCTGGATGGGAGTTCTCCTTTTCCTCGGCGGCTTTCAGGACAGGCTCGACAGGTGGCTCCGCGCGGACACCGAGGATCTCGATGCACTCGACGGCCGCCTGGCGGTGGAGGACGCCGTTCGGAACCCGGTGGAAATCCGCGGTCTGGCGATGATCCTCGGGCTCGGTTTCGCCGGTGGTGCGGCGTGCATCTGGCTGGGAGACAGGTTGCCTTTGCTGGGTGATCCGACCATCGTCAGCCACACGACCTGGACGGTAGTTCTGGTGACCTCGCTGGGACTCGCTCTGTCGTTCACCCCGGTTCGTCGGCTGGAGCGAGTCGGCGCCTCGCGGGCTGGATATATCGCCCTCTACCTGATGCTGACCGCGATCGGCGCCCAGGCCGACCTCAAGGAGGTGATCGAGGTGCCCCTCTATCTCGTGGTCGGCGTCATCTGGCTCGGGATCCACATCGCGGTACTCTTCGTCGTGGGGCGACTGGTACGAGCGCCGCTCTTTTTCGTCGCTACCGGCAGCATGGCGAACGTCGGTGGGGTGGTGTCGGCTCCGATCGTTGCCTCGGTCTATCGCCGGTCGCTCGCACCGGTTGGTGTGTTGATGGGCGTGTCGGGCTATCTGATCGGCATCTACGGCGCCCTGTTGTGCGCGTGGCTCCTGTCGGTGGTCGCCTCCGCGATGGGGTTCATTTCGTGAGACAGTTTTGAGTTATGAATTTTGAGTTTCTGTTCCAAAAAGAATAGAAACGGGTGGCGGGCTCGAAATCCTACAATGCATCCGGCGAGAATGGCGCAGAAGAGGAGCTGAACCACATGAGAAACATGCGCACAGCAATCCCACTCGTGTTGTTGGGCGTCATCGCCGCCCTCGGACCCGGCTGCACCAGCGTCGTTGAGGAGACGCAGCCGCGCTCGATCGTGGATCTGGTCGCCGACGGCGACTCGGCCCTGTTTTCGGTTCCCATCGAGAGGTATCAGACGCTCGACGATGACCTGCCGATCGGGGTCTTCGATTCGGGGATCGGCGGGCTCACCGTCCTCAACGAGATCGTCACGATTGACCGGTTCGACAACCGGACCCATGAGCCGGGGGCGGATGGGCGACCTGACTTCGAGGACGAGTCCTTCGTCTACCTCGGTGACCAGGCGAATATGCCCTACGGGAACTACCCGTCGGAGGACAAGGTTGATTTTCTCGAGGAGCTGATCGTCAAGGATACCGTGTTCCTGCTCGGGAACCGATATTGGCTGTCGAGAACAGCTGAGGCTCCCCGCCGGGACAAAC
Organism: Acidobacteriota bacterium; assembly: GCA_022340665.1. Lineage (NCBI taxonomy): Bacteria > Pseudomonadati > Acidobacteriota > Acidobacteriota bacterium. Next base: position 19,777 of record JAJDNM010000148.1, read on the forward strand.
CACCGGTCAAGGCAATCGTGGTTGCGTGCAACACGGCGACTGCCTACGGCCTCGACGACATTCACCGCGCCCTCGAAAGGTGGGGTGTTCCGGTCTTCACCGTCGGAGTGGTGGCAGCGGGTGCGGACGGCGCCATCGAATCGCTGCTCGAGACGGGACCGAATGGTGCGGTGGCCGTGATGGCGACCGTCGGCACGTGCGCCAGTGGCGGCTACCCGCGCGAAATCGCGCGCGCGTCGCGCGAGGGAGGGATCGATCCACCGGAGGTCATTCAACAGGGGAGCCTCGGGCTCGCGGGCGCGATCGAGGGAAGTCCGGAGTTCGTCGCGGCGGAAGACGCCGCGGCAACCGCAACTTATCGAGGGCCGGCAGTCGGCAACTCCACGGCACCGATCGAGCCGGAGTTGATCGGGGCATATGGCTTCGAGCCTGAGGGCATTTTAGGGGATCTCGAGCAACCCGAAACCTGGCGGCTGAACTCGATCGAAAACTACATACGCTACGATACCGCGACCCTGGTCGAGAACCATCGGAAGGCCGGATCGACCGATCCGATCAGCACGGTGATACTGGGTTGTACCCACTTCCCGTTCCACCAGGCGGACATCGAGAGGTCGTTCCACAGGCTACGGGAGTTCCGGACCGTGTCGGGCGAGGCGCCGTACGAACATCTCATCGCCGAGGACATCATCTTCGTGGATCCCGCCCGATTGACAGCCGTTCAGCTCTACGAAGCTTTGACAGAAAGAGAGCTCTTCGACGATGACAACCCCGGGGGCGCGACCGCCGACGAGTTCTTCATCTCGGTGCCGAATGCCGATTGCCCGGGAGTCGTGCTGCGGCCCGACGGGCTCTCATTCACCTACGCCTACAAGTACGGGCGAACGCCGGGAGAGCTGGACCTGGAGTACGTGAAGAGGGTGCCGATGAGCCGCACGAATCTGGGTGACGCAGCTGTCGCGACCATCCGCAGGACCATGCCCGGCGTGTGGACGCGTCTCGTCGCTTTTAGCGCTTACAACCCGCGGTGCACGGACCTGCCGGATGAAGCGAGGATTCGTGAGACAGATTGACGGCAGTTTGTGCGACGGTGTCTGCAACGCCTTGAACGTGAAGGAGCAAGAATTGAAAGTTTTCCTCCGCCGCCAAAGAAATACGGAACAGGGCGGGCGGGAACTCCAAACTCTCAACTCAAAACTCAAAACTCAAAACTCAAAACTCAAAACTGGTCCGGATGCTATTCAGGCACTTCGATCTCGAACGGGATGTCCGCCCTGCTCTCTTCGAGCTCGACAATGAGCCTCCATCGTCCGGGCTGCACGCCTCCAGGGACCTTGAAGACCAGTGGCCCCGAGCACACCTGGAATGTATTGACCCTGATTTCGTCGACCGCAAAGCTCCCGAAAGGATCGACGAGGAACCACCTGTCGCACGGCATCTGGCTGGTCTCGTAGCGCCCCAGGATGGGGAGGATGGCCATGCCGCGCTCGAGCCGGACACGAAGCTGTCCGTAGTTCTCCCGAAACTCTTTCTGGCTGACGAGAGCGAGGCGACGCCCATCAGGCGTGATCATGGAGATGTCGGAACGGTTGACCAGAAAACTCTCACCGCGAGGCGCGGTCGCGAACTCGACGGCGATCACCAACCACTCTTCGCCCAGGCTCCGACCCGCCTGACTGAAGCCGACCGCAGCCTCCAGCTCGGGTCCGCGGTGAACGACCGAGTATCTGCCGAACGCCTCGGTACCGAACTCTCCGGCGCCGGGTCCTGGTGCGGTCGCGCATCCGGAGACGAGCAACAGGATCGAAAGGATGTATCGCAGTTGCATTGTTGCCGACACCTTTCAGATCGAAAGCATCCCACGACTGGCGCCTCGTGTCATCTGGACCGGGCCGTTTTTTTCTTTGCACTGCACCCCCATCCTCGAAAAGTTGTGCAAAATTCTCGCCGATCTCGGTTCGAACAGGAGATCAGCCCACAGGAAGAATGGTAGGGCCAGGTATGATCTGAAGCCGCGACGGATGTCTTTCTGAAGGACCGTCGGGAGTTGCACCCAACGCTTCGTCCCGAAGTCGGGCCTCGAAGTTTTTCGGTGACGGATTTTGCACTCGAGGAGGTAGGCGATGGCGAAACCCGACCAGATTTTCGATCTGCCGCGGCGGGTGCTTCTGGGACCCGGTCCGAGCGATGTTCCCGACCGCGTTCTGGCGGCGATGGCGGTGCCAACCATCGGTCACCTCGATCCGAAGTACCTCCGCATCATGGATGAGACGAGGCGAATGCTGCAGGGCGTGTTCCGGACGGCGAACGAAATGACGGTAGCGATGCCGGGTACAGGCAGCGCGGGAATGGAAACCTGCGTCGCCAATCTGATCGAGCCCGGCGACGAAATGATCGTGTGTGTCGCCGGCGTCTTCGGCGGGCGAATGGTCGATGTTGCCGAGCGTTACGGGGCGGATGTACACCGCATCGAGGTGCCGTGGGGCGAGGTTTTCGAGCCCGACACGATCGAGGCTGCGTTGAAGAGCTTCCCTCGCACCAAGGTGGTTGGCATCGTGCATGCCGAAACCTCGACCGGCGCGCACCAGCCCCTCGACGAGATCTCACGCCTTGTCCACGACGCCGGCGCGTGCTTTCTCGTCGATGCCGTGACCTCGCTTGGTGGTGTCGAGCTCGACGTCGACGGGTGGCAGATCGATGCCTGTTATAGCGGTACTCAGAAATGCCTGTCGTGCCCGCCGGGGCTTGCCCCGGTCACGTTTTCTCCTGCCGCAGTGGAAATAATTAGGAAGCGCTCGACGAAGGTCACGAGCTGGTATCTCGACCTTTCGATGATCGAGCGCTACTGGGGGCAGGAGCGGATCTACCACCACACCGCGCCGATCAACATGTCCTATGCGCTATACGAGGCCCTGCGCATCGTCGAGGAGGAAGGCCTCGAGGCGCGGATCGAACGCCACCTTCGAAACCACCGGGCGCTTCGGGCCGGTCTCGAGGCGATGGGCCTCTCCTACATTCCGCCACGTCGTTCGCTCGCGGTTCTCAACGCGGTCCACGCGTTGCCTAGTGTCGACGATGCCGTCGTCAGACGTCGCCTGCTCGAAGAATTCGGGATCGAGATCGGTGCCGGGCTCGGTCCATTCAAGGGGAAGGCGTGGCGCATCGGCCTGATGGGCGCATCGAGTACCCGGCGCAACGTAGTACTTGTGTTGACCGCCCTGGAGGCGATTCTGGGGGACCTCGGTGTCGGCGTGGATCGGGGCATGGCAGTCGCAGAGGCAATGAAAACATACACTTCGTCGGAATGAACTCTCACCGGTAGCACTCTGCAGCCGATAGGCGTGTACGAGTTCTTGCCCGGGATTTCGGGTGGGACTATTCTCGGTCCACGTATGGGGTACATGACGACGGAGATATTGAAGGCAACATGACGATTCTCCGATCCGCCGGACGTGAACTCTCGGAAGTCGTTGAACTGCTTGGCCAGGTTGCAGATCTCGAAAGCGGGAACGGGTTTGTCGCAAAGGTGCCGCTGCGAATCTGTCCGATCGGTGCTCACGTCGATCACCAGGGTGGGATCGTCACCGGCATGACGATCGACCGTTACGTGTGGCTGGCCGCCGTGCCTGATCCGGAGCCCGTGTTCACGGTTGAAAGTCTCGACTTCACAGGCAGGGAGACGGTCGCACTCACCGACGAAATCAAACCGAAGGTCGGGGATTGGGGTGACTATGTACGTGCGGCGGTAGCTGCCCTCAGGCAGGACCGGCCTCTCGATTGTGGGCTCAAGGCTGTCGTTGGCGGCGATCTTCCTGGCAGCGGACTGAGCTCGTCGGCCGCGGTGCTCATCGCATATCTGCTCGCCCTGACCAGGGTGAACGGGATCGATCTCGGCCGGGAAGACATCGCAGCGCTCGTTCAGCGTGCGGAGAACGAGTACGTAGGCGTCGAAAGCGGTCAACTTGACCAATCCATCATCCTCCACGGGCAACGCGGAAATCTCACCCGGATCGCCTGCACCGAAAGGACCATCGATCAGGTGCCGTTTCCGGAAGGAGGCAGGGAATTTGACGTACTGGTTGCGTTCTCGGGAGTGTCGAGGGAACTTGCCGGATCTGGCTTCAATACGCGAGTGGAGGAGTGCAGGAATGCGGCGAGGATATTGCTTGAACTCAGTGGACGACAGATCACGGATGTTCCGCTCCTGTCTGATGTTCCGCCCGACGTTTTCGAGCGTTTCGCCTGCCAAATTCCGACGATCCCGCGGCGTCGCGCGGCGCATTTCTTTGGTGAGCAGCGTCGCGTCCTCAACGGCGTCGAGGCGTGGCGGCAAGGCGACATCGAGCGCTTTGGGGGGTTGATGACAGCCTCCGGCGCGAGTTCGATTCAGAATTACGAGAGCGGAACCGCCGAGCTCGTCACGCTGTACGAACTGCTCCGCGGCACTCCCTGCGTGATCGGCACGCGGTTCTCAGGCGGAGGGTTCGGCGGTAGTTGCATCGCCCTCATCGAGCGTGGTGAGGGAGAATGCGTCAGCGAAACTGTCCGGCAGGGATATGAATTGGCCCATCCGGCGGCCGCGGCGGCAGCTTCGTTCGACGTCTGCAACTCCGCGGGTGCGGCGCGGGTTGAACGATTGAGGGTCTGATGCAGGCCGTTGTGCTCGCCGCGGGTCACGGAACCAGACTGCACCCGGTAACGCTGGGGCGGAGCAAGGCGATGTGCCCTGTTGTAGGCCGGCCGTTGGTCGCCTGGGCGATTGAACCATTGGTGGAGAACGGGATCCGCGACTTCGTGTTCGTCATCTCTCCAGATGATCGCGAAATCGCGCCCTACTTCCAAGGAGATCACGGGTCGAAGGTTAACGCGCGATTCGTCGTTCAGGAGCGCAGACTCGGCACCGCTCATGCCCTTGGCACTGCGGCGGCGCTCATCGATGGCCGGTTCGCCGTGTGGGCGTGCGACAGCCTGGTCGACACAGACCACGTTGCCGATCTTCTCGACGCGGCGCGGGAGGGGGACATCGTCCTCAGCCTCCTCGATGTCGTGCCCGAGTTCATCCCGCGAAGCGCTGCCGTGGAGCTCGACGGGAACATCGTTCGCAGCATCGTCGAAAAGCCGCGGCTGGAGGAAGCGCCGTCGCACACCGTCAGCCTGCCGCACTACATATGTCGGCGCGCAGTGCTGGATCTTTTGCCCGACGTTCAGGTGTCCTCCCGCGGGGAGTTCGAGTTTCCCGACGCCATCCAGAAGATGATCGATCGCGGCTCCCGAGTTGTCGGGGTCAAGGCCTCGGCACGGGTTCAGGTGAGTTCCCCGAGGGACCTTCTGTCGTTGAACCGGTCATTTCTCAGGAATCGTAGAGAACAGTTGACCGGCGACAGCACGGGCCTCGGACGCGGTTTCACCGCGATCCCTCCGGTCCACATCGACGACGGTGCCGAGGTATCCCCGGGCTGCGAGATCGGTCCGGAGGTCTACCTCGAAGCGGGCTGCCGCATCGGCGCCGGAGCTGTGATTCGGGGATCGATCATTCTCAGAGACGGACGTGTCTCCGAGGGTGAGCTGATCGAAAACGCCGTCGTGACCCGAGATTGACGACCAAAAAGGGTTGTCTGTCGTTTTCTGCGCATCCAATATTGGACAGACCATTTTCCCTTTTCATCTATCTGCTTGTTTTGTGAAGAAAGAACAGCATCGCCTTACAAGGCCTGAATTTCTTAACCATGGTTATCAATTGAAGTTATTGTTTCAAATATATTTACGATATTTTCTTTATGCCAGGGTACAGATGTTTGCCTGCCTGTCTCGAGGATGGTAGACTTTGTCATATGGTCAGACCAATTGGAGCGAAATCGGAATGACAGCAGAATCCAGCAGCCGCTCCACCCAAGATGGGTCGTCGATAGCCGCGAGGGCCGTCGTCAGCTACATCCGAAAGCTGATCGAGGACGGACGTTTCAAGGCGGGCGACAAACTTCCTCCTGAGAGAGAAATGGCGCAGGTTCTCGGCGTGAGCCGAGCGAGTGTGCGCGACGGCCTGCGGTCACTCGCGACAGTTGGCGTGGTCGAAGCCAGGCAAGGTGCCGGCACCTTCGTAGCGGACGGCCCACCCACCTTCGACGTCAACCCGATTTCTCTTTTTGTGTCCCTCCACAAAATCCCGGAATGCGAGCTTTTTGAAACTCGGCGGGTCATCGAGATCGATCTGGCGGGTCTCGCCGCAGAGAGGGCGGGCGGTGAGGAGTTGGCCGTCATTTCGGAGCAGGTGACGGAGATGTATGCGTCGCTCGATGACGTGCACCGATTTCTGGTTCACGATATCCGATTTCATCGATCCGTGGCAGCTGCAGCGAGGAATCCACTCCTGGCCGCAATCATGGAAATGGTGGCCGATCTGTTCTACGACCAGCGGACTGCTACGGTGGAAGGCTGGCAGGGAGCTGCCGAGGCGGCGGAGCAGCACCGCAGGATCTATCAGGCGATCAGGGCGGGAGATGTCGACAAGGCCCGCGCCGAGATGGGCCATCACCTGACCTGGGCGCAACGGGACCAGGAGGTGGAATGAGCATCCGTGACAACATCGAATCTCTTCGCAGCGGAGAAAAGGCAACGGCGGCCTTGCGCCTTCCCTCGGGCGTCAGGCTCGACGTCGAACGGCGGTCGGTGCAGTGGTTCGATGGAGGAGCATTGATGGTCGCCCGTGAAGGTGGGCGCCGACGGTTGCTGGTGATGGAAGGTGATGGCTCCAGCCTCACCGACAGATTCTCCGGCGAACGCGTCGAGATCGAGCCGGGCGTCGTTGCCCGCGTCGGAAACCTCGATCACTCGAACGCGGTCGCGGTCCGTGAGATCTGTGAGATCGCCCGGCCGCAACCCCTCGGTCTCGCCGACAGCTTCGGCCTCGGTGACCGGCTCGGCGTTGCCGGACCGGCCCACCTGCGGGCCATGCGGGACAGCGGCTTCAGGGCTGTGCTCGCGCAACAGTCGATTCGCGAGCTGGAGCGCACCGAGCGCACTCCCGACGAGGTCATGGACGCCGCCGTGTGGGCGGTGATCGAGGAGGGCTGGCAGGATCCATGGGGGGCGGATGCCGACCACCTCAAGACGCCGGCCGACGTCGAGCTGATGGCGGCGGCCGGGTTCACGATGTTCACCATCGATCCTGGAGATCACGTGGTCGACGCCGCGGACACGATGTCGGTCGAGGAACTCGAGAACGCGTTCTTGGAACTGCCGTGGAGGGAGCTGGAAACGACGCCGGAGGAAGCCCGGAGCCGCTATGCCGGGGGCAAGATCATTTCTTGGGATGGTCTCGAGCTCCATCCATCGAACGCAGATATCCTGCGGGCGTGGGTCAAGTACGGGACCTCGCTCGCTCACACTTCGAAGATGTATCGTCACATCGCATCCACAATGGGAGATCGCCTATTCGAAGTCGAGGTGTCGGTCGACGAGACTGCCTCGGTGACTACGCCGTTCGAACACTGGCTGGTGGCTACGGAATTGCGCCGCCTCGAAGTCGAGTGGGTAGGGCTCGCGCCGCGATTCGTCGGCGATTTCGAGAAGGGCATCGACTATCGCGGCGACCTCGAGGTCTTTCGCACCGAGTACCTCAAACACCTGGCGGTGGCGAAAGCTCTCGGGCCCTACAAGATCAGCATCCACTCGGGCAGCGACAAATTCGGGGTCTACCGCGTAATCGGCGAGATCGGCAGGGGCGGGGTCCACGTCAAGACAGCAGGGACGAGTTACCTCGAGGCGCTGCGGACCCTCGCCTCATGCGAGCCGGAGCTCTTTCGAGAGATCCTCGATTTCTCGCGCTCACTCTACGAGCACGAGCGGCGCACCTATCACGTGTCGGCCGAGCTCGAACGGGTGCCGGAATCGGCGAGTCTCTCGGACGGTGAGCTCCCCGGGCTGTTCGAGGATGATGACGCGCGTCAGGTCCTGCACGTGACCTTTGGCCGGGTCCTGACCGAGAAGGTCGGCGGCGAGTACCGGTTCAAGAACCGCCTGCTGGCCGCTCTCGGTGATCACGAGAAAGAGCATTTCGCAAACCTGGAGGCGCACTTCCGGCGCCACACGGCGCCCTTTGGCGCGGTTGGAGACGGCACATGAGTTATCTCGACGATCTGTTTTCGCTCGATGGCAAGGTCGCGGTCGCAATCGGCGCCGGCGGCGTGCTGGCCGGAGCGATGGCGGATGCCCTCGGGGCTGCTGGAGCGCGGGTTGCAGTCCTCGATCTTAACGGCGAGGCCGCGGAGGCACGCGCCGAGGCGATCCGAAAGGCGGCTGGCGTCGAGGCGCTCGGCGTGGCGATCGACGCCACCAGTGAAGACGACCTGCGCAAGGCCCTCGGTCAGGTCCTGAGCCTGTGGGGCCGGGTTGATGTGATGCTCAATGCGCCCGGCATCAATTCGGGCACACCGTTCTTCGAGATCACCGAGAAGGAGTGGAACCGGATCATCTCCGTGAATCTCACCAGCATTTTCCTGGCGTGTCAGATCTTCGGCCAGGAGATGGTGAATCGCGGCGAAGGCGGCTCGATCATCAACATCTCGTCGGCCTCATCGGGGCCCCCGTTGTCGAAGGTCTTCACCTACTCGATCACCAAGGCGGGAGTCAACAATTTGACCCAGTTCCTCGCCCGGGAGTGGGCGCCGTCTGCGGTCAGAGTCAACGCCGTCGCGCCGGGCTTTTTTCCGGCCGAGCAGAACCGCAAGCTGCTGACCGAGGAACGGACGGCAGCCATCATGGGGCACACGCCGATGAACCGGTTCGGTGAAGCGGAAGAGCTCGCCGGGGCAGTGGTGTGGTTGGCCTCCGAAAAAGCCTCGGGTTTCGTCACCGGGGCCATCATTCGGGTCGATGGCGGTTTTACCGCCATGACTATCTGAGAGCCATGGTCGTCCAGATCAGCAATCGCGAACGCGCGCTCAGCGACACGGAGATCCGTGCGCTGCTGGCGACGGGCCTCGAAGAGCTCGATCTCACGGGCCGGCGGGTACTGGTGGTGATCCCTGACGGCACCCGTACCGCGCCGATTGGCCTGTTCTTCGGGCTTCTCGGCGATTTGCTGGGTTCGAAAGTGGAGGCCCTCGACTACTTGATTGCCCTCGGCACACACCCGCCGATGGACGACGCTGCTAAGGGCCGCCTCTTGGAGACCAAGGTGGTGGAAGGCATGACAAGCTCCTCGAGGGTTTTCAACCACCGCTGGGAGGTGCCGGAAACATTCGAGAACCTCGGGACGATTCCCGCCTCTGAGGTTGCGGCTGTGACCGACGGTAAGCTCGAGATGGACATCGAAGTGCGGCTCAATCAGCTGGTGGGCGACGCTGACGGAAATATGTCGTACGACCATATTCTGGTGTGCGGGCCGGTCTTTCCGCACGAGGTGGCAGGATTCTCCGGCGGCAACAAATACTTCGTTCCGGGGATCGCCGGCCAGGAGGTGATCGACGCCACTCACTGGGTGGGAGCCCTGGTGACGAGTCACGAGATCATCGGCGTCCGCGAAACGCCCGTGCGGCGGCTGATCGATCGGGCGGCCTCCTTTATTCCGACGCCGAGAAGCCTCATCGCACTGGTGATGCACGGACACGATCTGCACGGCGTGTTCATGGGTGACATGGAGGAGGCCTGGCAGGTGGCGACCGAACTCTCGGCCGAGCTCGACATCGTGTGGGTCGACCGGCCCTTCAAACGGGTGCTGTCGGTGATGCCGGAGATGTATGACGACCTGTGGACCGGCGCCAAGGGCATGTACAAGCTCGAGCCCGCCATCGCCGACGGTGGCGAGGTGGTGATCTACGCGCCCCACATCACCGAGGTGTCGTACGTACACGGTCGTTACCTCGACCAGATCGGCTACCACGTGCGCGATTACTTCACAGCTCAGTGGGAGAAATTCAAAAATATCCCGTGGGGGGTTCTGGCCCACTCGACGCATCTTCGCGGTGCGGGCACTTACGCGAAAGGAGTCGAAGAACCGCGGATTCAGGTGACTCTGGCCACCGGTATCCCGCGCGAACGGTGCGAGGCGGCCGGACTGGGTTACCTGGACCCGGCGGAAGTCGACCCGGAGGACTGGGCCGATCGCGAGGACGAGGGCATTTTGCTGGTACGGCGCGCGGGCGAGCAGCTGTACCGCGTGAAGGGTGACGAGCAGTTTTCGGAGGAGAAGTGATGGGAGACAAAGCTGAAATCGGTCTCATAGGTCTAGCGGTCATGGGCCAGAACCTGGTCCTCAACATGAACGATCACGGCTTCAAGGTGGCGGTCTTCAACCGCACACTCGATGTTGTCGACGAGTTCCTCGCGGGCAACGCCGCCGGCCGAGACATTGTCGGCGCGCGGTCGCTCGAAGAGTTGGTTTCACTGCTCGAGAAGCCGCGGCGCGTGATGCTGCTGGTCAAGGCGGGACAGCCCGTGGACGACTTCATCGAGCGGCTGATCCCGCTCCTCGACAAGGGGGACATCATAATCGACGGAGGCAACTCCAACTACAACGACACCATGCGCCGCGCGAAGTGGGTCGAGTCGGAAGGGCTCAACTATATCGGCACAGGTGTTTCGGGCGGTGAGGAGGGCGCGCGGCACGGACCTTCGATCATGCCGGGAGGCTCGCCCGAGGCATGGCCGTCGGTCCAGCCGATATTTCAGGCGATATCGGCAAAGGTGGAGGACGGCAGTCCATGCTGCGAGTGGGTGGGCGAGAACGGCGCCGGCCACTTCGTCAAGATGGTCCACAACGGCATCGAGTACGGCGACATGCAGCTCATCTGTGAGGCCTACCACCTGATGAAGGAGGGGCTCGGCCTCGACCCCCGGCGCATGCACGAGATCTTCGCCGAGTGGAACGAAGGCGAGCTCGATTCCTACCTGATCGAGATCACCCGCGACATTCTCGGGTTCCGAGACGAGCAGGGCGAGCCGATCCTCGAGAAGATCCTCGATACCGCCGGGCAGAAGGGCACCGGCAAGTGGACGGCGATGGCGGCCCTTGAAATGGGTATCCCGCTCACCTTGATCTCCGAAGCTGTGCTGGCGCGCTTTCTTTCGGCCCTCAAGGACGAACGAATCGTGGCGGAAGGGGTGCTGAGCGGACCGGACGCTTCCTTCGAGGGGGATGTTGACGCGTTCATCGAGGATCTCCGTCAGGCCCTCTACGCCTCGAAGATCGTATCCTACGCCCAGGGCTACATGCTGATGCGGGCGGCCGCCGAGGAGTACGGTTGGAACCTCAACAACGGCGGCATCGCCCTCATGTGGCGTGGAGGATGTATCATCCGCTCGGTCTTCCTCGGCGAGATCAAGCAGGCGTACGATCGCGATCCAGCTCTCACGAACCTGCTCCTCGACCCCTATTTCTCGGAGCAGGTCGAGAACGCCCAGGCTGCGTGGCGGCGGGTGGTCGCGCGGGCGGTGGCGCTCGGCGTGCCGGTGCCTGCGATGTCGAGCGCACTCGCCTTCTACGACGGCTATCGCCACGGTCGGCTGCCGGCCAACCTCCTGCAGGCGCAGCGTGACTACTTCGGCGCCCACACCTATGAGCGCGTGGACAGACCGCGCGGCGAGTTCTTCCACACCGATTGGACCGGTCATGGCGGTGACGTGACCGCCCGGACCTATCAAGCGTAAGGGATGAATCAGGAATGAGGAATGAGGAATGAGGAATGAGGAATTCCCGACCGCCCACCCCGAGAATGAGCTGGAAAGGAATACTCGAATGATCACGTTTCGCAAAGACTCAAAATACGCGCTTCTCGTGCCCACCAGCATGGGTGTTCGTCTGACACCGATGAGCGCACAGGGAGTCCATTGCGGCAAGACATTTGTCATGGAGGTCACGAGCGCCGAATCGAACGTCGCGAGTGTCTCGTCATATCTCGGCCTGCCGGTGAAGGTCCTGACAGCCTTCGTCAAGGGCAGCCCTATCTCGCGCATGATCAAGGACGACCTGGCGGGTCGCCACATCGATTACGAGGGACGAGAGGTCGACCCGGGAGGACCCTGGGGATACCGCCACCAGATCAACATGGCGGACACCGGCTACGGCTCACGTGGGCCTCGAGTCCACAATGACCGCGCGGGCGAGGTCGGGCTCACCCTGAACGCCAAGGACTTCGATTTCGACCGGATCTTCGGGCGCGAGGGAGCTCGTTTCGTGCACCTGTCTGGGCTTGTCGCGGCCCTTTCTCCGGAGACCACGACCTTCTGCCTGAATGTCGCACGGGCTGCCAAAGAAAACGGCAGCCTCATCTCGTTCGATCTCAATCACCGCGCCTCGTTCTGGGCCAATCGTGAAGACGAGCTGCACCACGCCTTCCACGAGATTGCTGGCCTGTCCGACGTGCTGGTCGGCAACGAGGAGGACTTCCAGCTCTGTCTCGGCATCGAGGGCCCGGATGCCGGTGGCCAGGACCTCGCCGCGAAGATCGAGAGCTTCAAGGGCATGATCGATCGGGCCAAGCTGGCCTACCCCGAGACGAAGGTCTTCGCCACCACCCTGCGCGAGGTGATCAGCACCAATGCCCACATGTGGGGCGCCATCGCAGCGGTGGGCGACGAGTGGCACGTGGTCGAGCCGCGGGAGATCGTCGTCCTCGACCGCATCGGCGGTGGCGACGGGTTCGTCGGCGGCATGCTCTACGCCATGCTCAGGGGTTGGGAGCCCGAGAAATGGATCCAGTTCGGCTGGGCGACCGGCGCCCTGGTCACCACCTTGCTGACCGACTACGCCCAACCGGCGGACGAAGAGCAGATCTGGAGCATCTGGGAGGGCAACGCCCGGGTTCGACGCTGATTGATCGTGGTCCGCAGTACCTGGCTCATAGAGTGCCGGAGGTCGTCGCCCATCGGTCCAACACAAGTAATGCCCACGCCTGCTCGCCCTTGAAGTTGGCCATTCGTGGTCGACGTATGAGGCCGAAATCCGCGAGTCGATCGAGGGCCGAATCGAGCAGGCCGGGATGGCGGCGAAGCCACTGACGAATGGGCAGATTGAATCCGCGTTTCGGCAGATCGAAATGCCCGGGCGGAACCCTGTCTTTCATCAGCTCCCGAATCACCAACTTTCCTTTGTCGCCTTCTATGTTTCGCTGCAGATCGGAATGGAGCGCGACGGCGAACTCCACCAGCCGGTGATCGAGCAACGGTGGCCTCACCTCAAGCGAATGGGCCATCGAGGCGCGATCGACCTTGGTCAGCATGGCGTCGGGCAGGTAGGTGTGGAGATCCACCCACTGCATCCGGCGAATGGGATCGAGATCTTCCCGCCAGTGCGATCGGATATGCCAGAGATCGTCTTCATGGACGTTTTCGAGACGTGGTCCGATCAGAGACCGACGCTGCTGTTCGGTGAACACCGTGAGGAAGCTCGCGTATTTGGAGATCCCGGAGGCGCTCTTTCGATGGGCGGAGCGTCCGAGGTCGGTGAACGGCGGGGCAACTGCCGCCAAGCTCCGCGCCATCGCACCGCCGCGTTCGAAGAAGCGGCTGTACCATTGGTAGCCGCAGAACAGTTCGTCGCCGCCTTCTCCGGAAAGAGCAACGGTCACTTCGCTGCGTGCGAGTCGAGAGACGAGCCACACCGCCCAGGCCGCCGAGTCTCCATATGGCTCGTCGAAAATGATCGGCATCGCATCCAGAGCACGTTCGAGGTCGATCCGAGTGGCGTTCTCTTCGCGGTGAATGGTCTCGAAGTGCGAGGCGACCCGCCGTGCTGCCGGTGCCTCACTACGGCGTGATACGTCCTGTCCGATGGTGAAGGTGCGAGGTCTGTGGAGAAAAGAGGTTATTACCGTCGAATCGATTCCACCCGAGAGAAATACTCCCACAGGCACGTCCGACAAAGTGTGCATCGGTACGATCTCGGCCAACAGCTCATGCAAACGTTCGCACGCCTCACTCAAATCGGTGATCCGATTCGTGGGATCGGGGCACCAGTAGCGATCGATTTGCAGCCGGTTATCCTCCCACACGAGCGTATGGCCGGCGGGTAGCTTTCGGATGCTCTTCCAGGCGGACTTCGGCGTGGGAACGTAGCCGTAGGTCAGCACGTCCCGCAGCGCGGAGAGGTCGGCCTGTGGGCGACCGAGGGGAAACAGAGCCTTTGCCTCCGAGGCGAACGCGAGGCCGCCGTCGAGTTCGCGGTAATAAAAAGGCTTGATCCCGAGACGGTCGCGGGCGACGAGGAGCCGTCTGCGTTTCCGGTCCCAGGCCGCGAAGGAGTACATGCCGCGGAGGCGATGGACGCAGTCGAGGCCATCGCGAGCGAGTAATCGCAGGAGAACCTCGGTGTCTGAATCGGAGTGAAACGGACCGTCCAGGCTCTTGCGAAGCTCTCGATAGTTGTATATCTCACCGTTGTAGGTCAGCGCCAGATCGCCGTATTCCATGGGCTGATGGCCGGCCGCGGAAAGGTCGAGAATCGACAACCGCGTGTGACCGAGATGGGCCTCAGGGCTGGTCCAGATGCCGCGATCGTCTGGCCCTCGATGGCTCAGTGTCGCGGTCATCGCGTCGATGACTCGCGTGTCCTGAGGGGGGCAGCCTACGATTCCGACGATTCCACACATCGGGCTTCATCATACCGGTTTAGCATTGTCGGTGGCCATCGAGGTGTACGACGGAATCACATCGCAGAAACCCTTCTGATGAATATGGCGCTGCCGGTTGTCGTCAGCTGTGAAGAAGAAGCCACAGGCCGCCTGCCCCAAGGGATTCCGGAGAGGCCTACGAACGCCTTCGGACGGTCGCGACCCCGTCGTCGAGACCCGGCGCCGAGGCGATGATGGTGAACTCGCCGGTGTCCCTCCCTGAGCCGAGATAGGTGCGACCCTCACCGCGCGACATCAGGACTTCGCCAGCCTCGGTGTATGCGAAGAGCCGGGCATCGCCACCAACTGAAACCGTGACATGCCCGTTCCAGTCCCGTACGGGTGTTCCGGAACGGTCGAGGACCGTGAGGTCGAGCGGCAGGACTCTACCCGGCGGGACATCACCATCGATCGTGATCGCCACGGTCGTCGCGTCGCCCCAGGGGCGCAGCTCTTCACACACCGTCATGCCGCCGCATCGACCGATGGCCTCGACGGCGGTGAACGGCCCATCGATGGGTACGACGGTGTGGATCTCGCCTTCGACCTCGACAGGGGTCTGCTTGCCGATGATGAGGTCGAGCCGATCGCAGTTGCTGAAGGCGTGGACCTCCGCGCCGTCCACACCTTCGACCCGGAAGAGCGAAATGAAGGGCTCGGCGGCGTACCGTGCGCGAAAGAGTTCGGCTGCCATTTTGGGTCGGCGCCAGGCATCGAAGAGGCCGGTGAACCGGCGATAACGTTTGCGGTGCTCGGTCGCGTAATCGGTCAGACTCCAGACCGCGTGACCGGCCAGGTAGGGACGGCCGGCCATCTGCGACCATTCTCGTTCCATTGTCGCCACCTGGGTGAGCTCCTCCCGGTCATCGCCCTTGATGCTGGTTGGATGGTTGCAGCATTCCGACATCACCACGTTGCGGAGACGGCTGGCATCGCGTGCCGCTTCCAGAACATCGAGCTCATAGTTGACTCCCCACACATCGGAGATGCCGACTGTCTTCTCGCGGCGTGCACGGTGGAAGTTGTTCTCGGCGTAGGTTACGGGGCGGGAGGGGTCGAGGCCGTGGGCGATCTCACGGAGTTCGAGATAGGCCCTGCGAGAGCGTGATTCGTTGCCCATGCCCCAGAGAATGACCGACGGATGGTGTCGATCGCGGAGGATCAGGTCGTGCATCTGCCGCCGCGCGGCGCGACGCCATGCCCGATCGCCACCTACGCTTTTCCACGATGCGATCTCGGCGTAGACCAGAATTCCGAGTTCGTCGCAGGCGTCGAGGAATGCGGGATGCTGCGGATAGTGCGACAGCCGAACGAAGTTGCATCCGTAGTCCTTGAGGAGCCCGGCGTCTGCCCGATGGAGTTCCTCCGGAAGTGCGTTGCCGAGCCCCGGAATGGATTCGTGCCGGTTACAGCCGTGCAGATCGATGCGCTCTCCGTCGAGAAAGAATCCCTGATCGGGTCGGAACTCGGCGCGGGTGATGCCGAATCGGACGCGATCGGTGTCCACAATTCTGTCGCCGGCGGCCAATGTGCCCTCGGCGCGGTAGAGATGGGGATCGCCGGGTGACCAGCAGCGAGGATTCAGAATCTCGGTCGACACGGTGGTCATTCCGTTACCCACCGGGCCGGGTTTGACGGCTGCGACCTGTTCGCCACTCTCGGTGGTGATGACCCAGCTCACGAGGGGTTTCTCAGGAGATGCTTCCGTGCCTTCGACACGGCAACGAATCTCGATGATCTCTGCCCCGTCGGGACCAGGTCTGCACACGATATCGATGGTGCTCTCGTCTATACGAAAGGCCGGTACCCATTCCAGCCACACGTGGCCGGCGAGCCCGCCGTAGAGGAGGAAGTCGGGATCGCGGCGCCCCGGGAGAACCCTCCGTTGGAACAGGTTTTCGAGCCGAATCGCAACGGTGTGGCGGCCCGCCCGCAAGGACGTCGGCAGACCGACCTCGATTCCCAGGTACTGTCCGTCGATGACCGCGATGGCACGGCCGTCGAGCCACACATCACCGAATCCGTAGAAACCCTCGCTGCGAATCCTCCACTCCCCGGGGGTTGGTGGTGACGCGGGCAGGTTGACAGCCCGGCGGTACGCCCCTTTGCCCGAATAGCTCGAGCTGCCGGGTTGAAACGTGTCGCTTAGGTTCCAGCAGTGGGGGAGGTCGATTGCCTCGCCGTCACCGCCACGACCCTGCAGCCAGCGACGGCTCACGCGGCCGCGCACGAAATCCCAACCTTCGCTGATGTCGTGGCGCATTCTGAGAGGCGTCTCAATCATATTCCATCATGGTACCGCTCTGGCCCACAGTTGGAACGTTGAACGTTTGAAGGTTGAAACGTTCTAACGCTAAACGTTTAACGTTGAACGTTCAACGTTCTAACGTCTGATTGGCAGCGTCTTCAAGCAACGCTCGGAGTTTGTCGGGGTCGGTGGTCGGCAGCTGGCAACTGAAGTCCCGGCAGACGTAGGCCGCGGCCGCACCCTCCACCGGCTGGTAGCTCTCGGCGAACGGTGCCAGTTTGCGAATCGCGTTGCCGGCTTTCCCGGACGGGACCAGGAGCACCGCCGCCTGAGGCAGGTACATTGCGCGTACGGTGGCGATCAGCTCCGCCGTGTCCTCGGCTTCAGGCTCGCCGGCGACAACTACCTCGAGGGACGGACCGATGCTGCGTTGCAGGGCGGACATGAGCTGGGCGTGGGCAGAGGGCATCAGTTTCGCCTCTGCGGCAAAGGTGCTGAAAATGCGGTTGGCGGCCTGCAGATGTTCAACTCTGCCGGTGAGCCCCGCGAGGCGCACCAGGTTGTCGGCGGCCATCGAGTTGCCGGACGGAATCGCGCCGTCGTAGATCTCCTTCTGGCGTACCAGCAGCTCCTCGTTGTCGTCTGCGATGAAGAAGAAGCCGCCGTTCTCCCTGTCCCAGAAGCGCTTGTCGGTCTGCAGCTGGAGATCGAGCGCCCGTTCGAGGTATTTCGGATCCAGAGTCGCGTCGTAGAGCTCCAGCATCGCCGTCGTCATGAAGACGTGATCGTCGAGAAAGGCCGGGATCGAGGCGTCGCCGTCGCGGTACCGGTGGAGGAGGCGCCCGTCTTCAGTGCGCATCGTCTCGAATACGAAGCCGACTGACCTTTCCGCCGCGGCCACCCATTCCGGCTCCTTGAGTACCCTTCCGGCAAAGGCCAACGCGCCCGCCGTTAGGCCGTTCCAGTCGGTCAGCACCTTGTCGTCCTTGAGCGGATGGACACGACCCTCACGTGATTCGAATAGACGGGCCCGTACGGTCTCGAGACGCGCTTCGAAGTCGGACCCGGGCAACTTCATGTCGTCGGCAGTCTCTGCGTGGCTGTGCGAGAGGTGCGGGATGTTGCGGCCGGTCCGGCGTCCGGTTGCCTCGTCCCTGAAGTTGCCCGCGGCCTCGAGGTTCCAGATCGAGGCGGCAAACGCCGCGTCCTCCGTGCCGAGGATTTTCTCGACTTCGCCTCTCGTCCAGAGGTAGAAAAGTCCTTCTTCGCCCTCGCTGTCGGCGTCCTCGGCCGAGTAGAAACCGCCTTCGGGCGAGGTCATATCGCGAAGCACATAGGTCGCGATTTCACGCACGCTGCGTTCGAAAACCGGGTTCGAGGTTGCAAGCCATGCCTCGGTGAATGCGAAGATCAGCATCGCCTGGTCATAGAGCATTTTCTCGAAGTGCGGCACCCGCCATTCCGGGTCGGTCGAGTAGCGGTGGAAGCCGAAGCCGATCTGGTCGTAGACGCCGCCCAGGCGCATCCGCTCGAGGGTCTTCGCCACCATCGCCAGGGCGTGCTGGTTGCCGGTCCGACGCCAGTAACGGGTCAGGAACACGAGATTGTGCGGCGAGGGAAATTTGGGCGCCGAACCGAAGCCCCCGTTTGTGGCATCGAAACGATCGGCGAACTGGGAGAACGCCGTGTCAACGGTCGAACGGTCCAGGGTGCCGTTCGTGGCCCGTCCCTCCGTCCTCTCGAGCGCAGAGGCGATTCGCTCGGAGGTGCCGTGGATGCTGTCGCGATCGGTCCGCCAGAGCTCGGCGACGCGCGGTACGAGATCGAGCATGCCGATGCGACCGTGGACGCTCTCACACGGGATGTAGGTGGCGGCGTAGAAGGGTTCCTTGTCTGGAGTCATGATGATGGTCAGGGGCCAGCCCCCGCCGCCGGTCAGCATCTGGCAGACGGTCATGTAGACCTGATCGATGTCGGGCCTTTCCTCGCGGTCGACCTTGATGTTGATGAAAGTCTCGTTCATCAACGCCGCGACCAGAGGATGCTCGAAGCTCTCGTGCTCCATCACGTGGCACCAGTGGCAGGTGGCATAGCCGATGGAGAGGAAGATCGGTTTGTCCTCCTGCTTGGCCCGAGCGAACGCCTCGGGGCCCCACGGGTACCAGTCGACCGGATTCTCGGCGTGCTGGAGCAGGTAGGGGCTCTTGGAGGCAGCGAGCCGATTATTTTTTGTCGGTGGTTCGGTCGATGATCCGTGACTCATGAAGGCTCCGAGCAGACAGATGATGAGCGATACTCTGACTGACGTCACACACCGCTCAACGCTACTGAGGGCCTGCGGATTCCGAACGTTCGAACGTTCAACGTCAAAACGTCACAACGGTGTATGCCGGTTCGCCGAAGGAGCGATCAGTTCAGGACGAACTTCTTGCGGAGTTCGTACGGTCCGCCGCGGGCGTCGTCTCGGTAGATTTCCACTGTGACCTCTTCCGTGCCGACGGTCACCCGGAAGAATGAGGATCGCGTATGGCCGCGGTAATGGATCTGCTCCTCGAAGTAGCGCCCGCGCGCCTCGGGGTCTTTCGTGTACTCGGTGTAGAACTGCGCCAGCGTCTGGGTGACGGGCTGTTCCTCCATCCCGAGGTACTTCATCCATCGGTCGATGTGGTAGGCGTCATCGCGGTAGAGTTGACGCAGGGAGTCTGCCTCGCCAATGCCATGAGCTTGACCCTCGTTGAGGGCGTTATCGATCGCCGCGTACATCTGGTCGGCATAGGATGCGTCCTCGATGCCTCGAGCATGGCCAGGGTCGAGCTGCCAAAGCCCGTTGATCTTGGCGTACGAGGTGTTATGGGTGTGGCCGCAGATATAGGCATCGACGTCGTACCTCAGAAGCAGCTGATGGAAGGCGAAGGCGTTCTCGGGATCTTCATCGAGTGAGTCCCCCTGGTGGCGAATCCGTCCGTTGTCCATATCGGGCATCGGCAGGATCGGTTCGTGTCCGAAGACGAAGATCCTCTCTTTTTCCGTCGAAGCCAGGTCCCGTTCCAGCCATTCCAGCAGCTCGGGTACGAGCTCGCCCTCGAGACTCCAGTCCCTGGTCCCGTCGAAGTACTGATTGAGTACGACGAAATGCGCGTCTTCCCAATCGAAGGAGTAGGTGGTCTCCTCGCATCCTTCCGGGCCGCGGTTGACCACGTGTGGCACCGTCTGGCCGTACTTGCGCATGTACTCCATGGTCGATGGCGACTCGGGTTCGTGGTTGCCGATAACCACGTACCAGGGGTACTCCTCTCCGAGCGTTGCATCGATCAGCTCTCGGACCGCCCCCGGAGGGTGGACGTCGAGATCGCCGGGGCTGATCATAAAGGACCCCTGCCCGACTGCCTTGATCGCCTTGCAAGCGCCGGAGAAATGGGCGACGCCCTTGTCGCCGTGGGCGAAGTTCCGCATGTCCGCTGCGACGATGAAGACGAGGTCGCTTTCGGCGGCAGCCGCCGCACCTGCCGCCGACACGACTCCGGCCAGCATCAATCCTACGACAACAGCCGATGATCTTTTCGACATCTCCTAATCCTCCGGTTCGATCTCGTAGTAGCCCTTGCCGGCGTCGAAAAACTCCTGGCGTTGCCTCGAACTTTCATCAACCTTTTCGGGCCACGAGACGACTCCGTTGACGAGCTCGTCGGCACGGACGACGAAGGGCTCCCAAACGTTGCGCCCGTGGATGTCGATGATGCGGTACATGAGGCGCGGCGATTCATCGAATATGAAGTCAATAACACCGACGCTGCTGCCCTTGAAGTAGACGGGACGGATGCGCCGTTCCGGCCGTCTGTGGAGCCAGCTGTCGGGGTTGCGCTGCGCGAGCGGTGAGCTGACGAGGTCGTAGTAGTCGTAGCCGCCCTTTTCGGACCACGGGATGACGTTGAGCTCACCGATGTGCGAGTCGCCCGAAGCGAGAACGACACCGGAAATCTCCTGATCGCGAATGAAATTGAAGAGGCGGTCACGCTCATGGAGGAAGGCCGCCCAGGAATCTCCGCCCTCGCCCTTCGCCTTGCTGAATCCGCTGCCGGACACGATGACCTTGAAGATCGCTGTGCTGGCGGCGAGCTCGTTCTCCAGCCATGTGAACTGAGCGGGGCCGAGCATGGTCTTCTCGGGTGTGTCCGGGTCCGAGTTGGGATCGCGGTAGAAACGGTCGTCGACAAAGAAGAAATCGACCTCACCGTAGCTGTAGGTGAAAAAGACGCCGGGGACATCCGGCAGGCCGTACGACGGATTCGCCCAGTAGTCCTTGAAGACTTCGAGCGCTTCGAACTTGATTGGATTGGTGCGGTCGTGGTTGTTGAGAGCGAAGTCGTGATCGTCCCATACCGCGAGATGGGGGGTGTTGTGCAGAAGAGGCTGCAGTCCGGGTACGTCGCGCTGCCGCCGGTATTCCTCGCGGAGGATGTCCGGGTCGAGGGTGTCGCCGTAGATGTTGTCGCCGATCCAGAAAAAGAGGTCCGGTTCGAAGCTTGAAATCACCGGCCAAATCGGCTGTACCCGGTCGTCCTGGAACTTCGGACACGATCCGAATGCAATGCGGAACGATGCGGGAGTGCCTTTCGGGGGTGCGGTCGTGAAGCGGAAGGCCGGGTACTCGCTCAGGTATTTGTCGCCTTCGCCGTTGACCAGGACCCGGTAGAAATACTCTGTGGCTGGCGCAAGGTCCGTCAGCGTGACGACTACAACGTAGTCGCTGGCTTTGCTCGCCACGACTGCAGCGGTTGTCTTCGCCGACTTCATTTCCCAATCAGTCGCGAATTGGATGGCGACCGAGTACTCACCCGTGGTCCGCGCCCAGATCCTGGCCTCGGAGGGCGAGACGGCACCCACCATCGGCCCCTGCATCAATCTCGGATAGCCTTCATCGTTTCGCCCGGCCGCGACTGTCGGAGAAGCGAACGCCACCCACAGCAGAAGAAGAATGATCGATGCGAGAATGTCTGATCGTGAATTCATCACCGCTCCTTGTTCAATGGGGGATGACCGTTTTGAGGTGGCTGATTCCGCGTTCTGCCGCGGTATCGGCGTCGGGCAACGGCATGAACTCACCCGATACGAAACCCTTGTATCCGGTGTTTGTGAGCTCGTCGAGGATCGTGCCGAAGTCGAGGTGGCCAGCGCCCGGGTGCCATCTATTCGAATCGGCGACGTGAAAATGAAAGATGCGGTCTCCGCAGGCGCGGATACTGTCGCAGATATCGGGCTCCTCGATATTCATGTGGAATGTGTCGAGAAGGAGCCCGAAGTTGCTGGCGCCGACCTTTTCCACCAGCTCGAGTCCCTCGTCAGCGGTATGGACGAGGTCGGTCTCGTACCGGTTCAGAGGTTCGAGTGCGAAGCGGACGGAAGATCCCTTTGCGGCCGCTGCGCATCTCCGAATGGCATGGACAAGGTAAGCCATTGACTGTTCGTGAGTCTGGTCCTCCGGAGTAATGCCTCGAATCAACCCGAGGATGACGATCGCGCCGAGACGCTCAGCGAGAGGGATGTGACTGACGACTCGTTCAATGGCCGCGGCCCTGATTTCCGGGTCGTCGCTGGTGAAAGACAGTCCCTCCTCGCCCCAGGCCTGGCCGGTGCCGATAGCCGGCACGACCAGGCCACATTCAGAAACGACTCGTTCGAGCTGGCCGATGTTCACCAAATCTGGATCCCGCACGGCCAGTTCGACGCCGTCGTATCCCCAGGATGCGATCTTGGCGACGTTCGCCTCGAAGTCACCCTTGAAGGCCACCGCCTGGAACGCGGCGGCGTGGGTTGACAGCACGACGCTGAGTTTCATCGGTCGTTGCCTAGCTCTGACCGATCTGCGGTAGCTGGTAGACCGGCTTCCATCCATCGCTCAACGGCTCGCGGAGATAGGGCTCCATCTCGGCCTCGGTCCGCAGGGTGACCTCTTCGACCGGAGGAACCGTCCCTGGCGGGAATACCTCGAGGATCTGATCGTTGAGCAGGGTCAGGTACTTCAAGATGGCCGCCACCGGGCGCTTGGCCTTTTCCGCTGCGCCGTGGGTCGACTTGCCGACCACGCCTTCAGGTGTGGCTGCAATCTCGATTGCGAAGTGGCCCTCGCCTTCGGACCAACGGCTCGGCCGGCTGAACGGGTCAACCGACTTGTCGAAGTGGCCATCCGGAAGATAGCCCTTGCCTTGCGTGTCGACCGCGTAGTCCATATCCACCATGTCGGGGTGGAGAAGCAGCCCGAGTGAGGTCTCCGACTCGTCGGCGTGGACGAAGTTGGTGTCCATCTTGCCGCCCTTGGGGCCGGTGCGGAAGAATTCGCGCACCGCGCGGTGCCAGTCGATGACTCGGAAGATGCCTGGAAGCTGATAGCGCTTCTGGAACTGCTGGATCGCCGATTCGAGCATCCACAGGTGGCCGTGGTTGTTGATCAGCACCTGTTTACGAAAGCCGTCGTTCCATAAGCCCAGCATCACGTCGATCAGGAACTCGCGGGCGACGTTCTCGCGCACGATCACGGTGCCCGGCATTCCGAGGTGGTGGTAGGGGTGAGAACCGTAGTTGAGGGGGGGTAGAGCGAGGCTGACAGGATCGCCGCGTTTGGCGGTGAATCGGCGCAGCCCCTCGAGGATCTGGCTCACGTAAAGCGTATCCGATGCGCTGGGAAGGTGGCGGCCGTGCAGCTCGGTACAGCCGACCGGAATGAAGACGATGTCGTTCTTGCGGCGTTCCGCCTCGACCTGGTGGCGCACGGTGGTTTGGATGTAGGAGCCCGCCTTGCCCCACTCGCAGGGTGATGGGATGCCATAGTCGGCGAGGATGGCATCGATGTCCTCGTCGCTCGCGTCCCACACTTCTTTTTTGCACCTGCCAACCGTGTTGTCCTCGAAGAACAAATCCGGTTCGCTGGTCGCCAACAATTTTGGATCTTCTGGAAAGTCTGTCATGTGTTGCTCCCTGGTTCGTTTCGATCGCACTCTCATGCCCGCGGTTCGCGGGCGGGTTGGTTGTTCTCCTCAGCCAATCTCCACCGGTGCGCCGGTCTGGATCGATTGACGGGCTGCAATGGCGACTGCTAGCGTCGTCAAACCGTCCTGACCCGTCACCGGCGATTCGGTGTCGTCGACGACACAGTCCACAAAGGACTGCAGCATTGTCACGAAGGCGTCTCCCATGCGTTCCGGGGTAGTGAAGACGGCGTCGTGGTGCGCACCCGCCTTGTCCAATAGCCGGACCGGCGTCTTCTGAAGCCGTCCGACCTGGACGGCGCCCTCCTCACCGATCACCTCGCCGCGCAGATCATGTCCGTAGCGGGTGGTTCGGCTGGCGGTGAGAGTGGCCATCGCGCCGCTCGCGAACCGCGCGCTGACGACTGCGTTGTCAACATCGCCAACCAATCCCACGTCGGCGTCGATCAGAGCGTCGCCCTCGCCATATACCCGGATGATCTCGTCGGCCATTAACCAGCGACCGAGGTAGATGTCGTGATACATGGAGTCGAGGATGAGACCACCGCTGACCGCGAGATCGGCAAACTCGGGTGGGGGAGGGTCGACGTCTCCGCTGATCGACCGATAGAGGACGGGTCGTCCGATGGCACCGGACGCGATGAGCCTCATCGCCTCCTGATAACCGGCATCAAAACGACGCGTATGCCCCATCATCAGCTTGATACCCGCCTTCTCCACGGCGTTCACGGCACGGCTGCACTCGTCCAACGACAGGCCGAGAGGTTTTTCACACAGAATATGGAGTCCGGCGGCGGCGCATCGCTCGACATTTCCGATGTGTGCCGAAGTGCTGCTGGAAATGATCACCGCATCCAGCGACTCAGCCTCGATCAAGCGATCGAGGGTGTCATAGACCGGCACGGCGCCGCAGCGCCGGCGGACGGATTCCGCCCGCTCGGCACTGGACGTCGTCGCGGCGACAAGCCGTGCACCGCGAGTGAGATGGGCGAGGTTTTCGGCGTGGGTCAATCCCATTCGGCCCACGCCGACGACGGCCATTCGCAGTTCGCGATCCACCGCTTCTCTCCTACCCCTGATCCGCTTCAGTTCGGCTTGACCAGGATCTTACCGTCGGTTCGATCGATCGACTTGGCGATCGCGGCCACGGTGTCGTCGAGGCCGTACTTCGCGGTGATGATCGGGCTCAGATCGATGCGGCCCGACGCCACCATGCGGATCACGTTCGGGAAGGTCTCGTGACCAGAGTGCCCCTGGGCGCCGTAGGCCTGGGCGCGGCGGACCTGAAACGCCTCGAGATACATCGGCACACGTTGCGCCGCACGACCGATCTGGACAATCTTGCTGTTGATCGCGAGTCCCCTTTCCATCTCCGGAATCATCAGGTGGGGAACGCCGGCCGCTTCGACGTGAAAGTTGAATCCCTCGCCCTTGCTGAGCTCCATCAGGACGTCACCCGCAGACACTTCGCGCGGATCGTAGACGAAGTCCGCTCCGACTGCCTTGGCCAACTCACGCCGTTGAGGCGACACCTCGAAGGCGGCAATGGTGCTCGCACCGCCCGCCTTTGCAAGCGCTATCGCAGCCAACCCGATCGGTCCGGCGCCGACCACGTTGACGAAGTGCCCGGGTCTGAACCCACCGGCCCGCTCGAACATGGCGTTGTAGGCGACGCAGGTCGGCTCGGTCAGTGCGGCCAGCTCGTAGGCTTTTTCCTCGCTGCCGACCCTCTCGGCGATGGCGTCGATCTTCCAGCAGAACTTCTCGTCGACCGCGATGTAGTTGGCAAAGGCACCGGGAATGGTGAAGCCGATCTCCTCGAGGTTGGTGCAGTGGTTGGGGTAACCGTTACGGCAGGGGATACAGCGGCCGCACCAGATCATCTCCTCGACGGTCACCATGTCGCCTGGTTGGAGGAGTGTGACGTCCTTGCCGACCTCCGCGACCTTGCCCGAGAACTCGTGGCCGAGAATGGTCGGGAACTTGGTCAAACCCGGGTAGAGGATATAGTTGTCATCGTCCGTCTCGTAGAAGTGCATGTCGGAACCGCAGACGCCGCACGCCTGGATCTCGAGAAGGACTTCGTTGGGACCCGGTGTCGGATCCGGCCAGTCCTTGACCTCGAGCGTCGGGTTGTGCCAGATGGCGTTGCCGGTGATGGCTTTCCCGGTCTTCTTTTCCCAATCGGAAACCGTGTAGTCCGGTTTCGGCTCCCACTTCGCATCCAAAACCATACCTTTCATGACGTGCCTCCTTTTGCATTTTCACGACGTCTGTCCGACATCGGTAGGATTTCTAGGTAGTCGGTTGAACTCCTTTGTAGGTGTTTTCGAGAAGCTCGACGATCGCTTCGTACGGTCTTCGAATCGGCCCGGGGGCCTCCATCTTCAGACTGGTGGTCGCGGCCGACCAGTAGAGTGCCTCCTCGGGCGGTCGGTCGAGCCGGGCCGCGACGTAGGAACCGACACAGGTATCGCCGCGACCGCTGCGGCCGAGCATTGATTTCGCGTGGAACTCGGCTTCGAAGACCCGGTCTTGGGCGAGCAGGAAGATCCCATCGCCATGAGTGATGATGACCTCCCGGGGGCCCTGCGCCGCGAGCGATCTCGCCGCCCTCTCCATGTCCGTCTCACCGGTCAGGGCCTCGGCCTCGACGACGTCTGCCTTGAGTATGTCCACCAGTTCCAGCACATCTCCCTGTTCGGGCCATGCGACGTGTTCGAGCCGGCCGTCGGGCCTGCGAACGCGGATGAAGCCTTGCGCGTCGGCGCTGATCATCGATTTCTTGCTGCGCAGTTCCCGGATCGTTTCGATCGGCATCTCCCCGCGGATGGATGGGCTGATGATGAATGCCCTGGCGTTGATCGTGCGCACCTGCTCCGGGGTAAACGACCCGGCGGTGTCCGCCACCGTCAGAATCCGTTGGTCGGGATTGTCGGTCGGATACTCCAGGCGCATCAGGGTCGAGCTCGGGGTTGCAGTGGCGAAGACTGTGACCCCGAATTCTTCGAGGCTCCGAACGACGTGGAAGTCCTCCTTGGCCAGCCTCGTGACGGCTGCAACATCTTGACCGAGGGTGTGAGCCGCGTGGGCCGAGTAGGTGACGCCGCCGCCATCGGCTTGGAGCGTGCCGCCTTTGGTGATGATCGTGTCCTTGGTGTAGTTGCCGACCGTCGCGACGTCGAAAACGTGTGTGTCGTCAGACATGTTGCTCCTCAATCCCTCATGCGCACCCGCCAGAGCGAGGTGGCGAGGATGAACGAAAGCACCGATGATCCGACCCAGAACCAGATCACGGTCGTGAAGTCGTAATGCCGGATTCCGTCGATCATGGTGATACCGCGCTCGATCAGATGGCCGCTGATCTGGTCCTGGAGGGCGGCCCCGATATACGAGAACACGCCGATGAATCCCATCGCCGCCCCGGCCGCCCGCTTGGGGGCGATGTCGAGGGCGAAGAGGCCACCGAGCGAGGTCACGAGCCCGGTCAGACCGAAACCGTAGATGAAGAACGCCACGGTCATGAAGAGCGGCTTCCCGGGCGGGCCGAAGAAGACCATCAGCAGACCGGCGATCTCCATCGCCGCGAAGATGACATTCGTCGGCGGACGACGCGCGTTGAAAACCTTGTCGGAAGTGAAACCGAAGGCCACCGCGCCGAGGATTCCGGCGATGGTGTTTACCGAGATAATGGCGCCCGCCTGCATCAGCGTGTAGCCCTTGGCCTCCTGAAGGTAGAGCACGCCCCAGCTGTTGATCGCGTAGCGGGTGACGTAGATCGAGGCGCTCGCGAGCGCCAAGACCCATATCGCGGGGATCTTGAGGATCGTCCGCTGAACGGCCCACGTACTTTCTTTCCTGTGCTGACTCCCTTCATCCGAACTGACGAAGTCGTCCTTCCATTCGGCGATCCTTGGTAGGCCGAGAGTTTGTGGCCGGTCCTGCATCAGGAGGTAGAGCCCGAAGGCCACCACAATGCAGATTAATCCCGGGCCCCAAAACCCGGCCCGCCATCCCCACAGGGTCACGAAGCCGGCCACGCCGACAAAGGTCAGACCCTCGCCGATGGCGTGGGCGGTGCTCCAGATGCCGTACATCCGACCGCGCTCTTTGTTCGAAAACCACGTCGCCAGAGCCACCGCTCCGGTCGGAGCGCCGAATCCCTGGAACCACCCGTTGAGACCCCAGAGAAGGACGGAAAGCCAAAGGATGGTCGAGAAGCCCATGCCGATGTTGATCAGGGCTGAGACCAGAACTCCGAAAGCGAAGAAAAGCTTGAGGTTCATGTGGTCGGCGAGGAATCCGTTGGTCAGCTTGCCGAATGCGTAGGTGTAGAACAGTGCCGAGCCGATGATCCCGAGCTCGACCGGGGTGAAGATGCCACCGTCGATCAGCGGTTTCTTGACCATCGACAGGGCCAGGCGGCAGGTGTAGACGAGGCCGTAGCCGATGGTAATGGCGAGCATGATGCGGACTCGATGCCGCCTGTACAGACTGTCGACGCGGTTCTGATCCTCGATCAGCGGCCGATCCTCGCCGGTGAGAAACCCGCGGAGGAGGCTCATGGCGCCTCGACCTTCACCGGCCGGTTTTCGGCCATCGACTGGGCGGCCGCGAGACCGACCAGGACCGACATCAATCCGTCGCGCCCGCCGACCGTTGGCTCGTGATCATCACGAATGCTGGTAAAAAAGGACTCGAGCTCGGCGACGAACGACGCCTGGTAGCGCTCGAGAAAGAAGTACAGCGGCGTGTCAGCGCTGACGCCGTCGGCACGGTTCATTACGACCCGGTTGGCGGTTTCGTTGCCCGCCTCCGCGCTGCCCCTCGAGCCGAAAACCTCGACCCGCTGGTCATAACCGTAGACTGCCTGGCGGCTGTTTTCGATTACCGCCAGCGCGCCGTTGGCCATCTTGAGGGTCGTCACGGCCGTGTCCACGTCCCCGGCCTTACCAATGGCCGGGTCGATCAGGACAGCTCCCATAGCGTGCACTTCCTCGACCTCGCTGCCGGTCAAATACCGGACCATGTCGAAGTCGTGAATCGTCATATCGAGGAAGATGCCGCCCGAGCTCTGAACGTACTCGACGGGAGGGGCCTCCGGGTCGCGCGAGGTGATCTTGACGATGTGGATGTCGCCCACGTCACCGTCGGTCACCGCCTGCCGGACCCGTGAAAAGGTCGGATCGAATCGCCGGTTGAAACCCACTTGCAGCTTGACGCCCGCGACGTCGACCACATCGATTGTGCGCCGGATCCGCTGCGGGTCGAGGTCTATCGGCTTTTCGCAGAAGATGTGCTTGCCGGCGGTGGCGGCGGCCTCGGTGAAATCTGCGTGGGTCGGAGTCGGCGAGCAGATCAGGACTGCCTCGATGTCCGGGTCATCGAGCACCAACGACGGGTCGATTCCAGTCTCGATGCCCTCCGGCGGCCATGCACTGAAATCCGCGTAGGGATCGGCGATCGCTTTCACCCGCACGCCGGCCATACTCAACAGATTTTCAGAATGGAGGCGGCCGATCCTACCGGCCCCCAGCACGCCCACGGTAATCGTCTTCATGCAGTTGTCCCTTCGCCGGCGATCGGGGAGTTCTCCGTCAGCCGGACGGGCCGATTCTGGTCGAATGATTTTCGGGCGGCGACCGCTACGCGGACGGCGGCGAGGGCATCCTCCGCGCTGGCCACGACCGGGTTGTTCTCTCGCACCGCGGTCAGAAAACTGCGCAGTTCGGCAACGAAAGCCTCCCGATAGCGGGAAACAAAGCCGTCGTGAGGCGTTCGGCGGACCACGCCACCGGTGGTGCTGACCACGCGAGTACTGGGAATCGTGTTGTCGACTGCGACGCTGCCTGCGGAACCGAAGACTTCGAATCGTTGATCGAGGCCGTAGACCGCCTGCCGGCTGGCATCGATCACGGCCAGGGCGCCGTTGGCCAGACGCGCGGTCACGGTTGCGGTGTCGATATCGCCGGCGGCGCCGATCTCGGGATCGATGAGCACGGCGCCGGTGGCGAAGACCTCGACTATTTCCGAGCCCGAAAGGAATCGAACGGCGTCGAAATCGTGGATGAGAAAGTCTAGGAAGATCCCGCCCGACCGCTTCACGAAATCGATCGGCGGCGCCTTCGGATCACGATTGGTGACCCGCACCGTGTGGACCTCTCCAATTTGGCCATCACGAACCGCTCCGACGAGGTCGAGGATGCTTGGGTCGGAGCGGCGGTTGAAGCCGACCTGGAGCTGAACACCGGCGGCACTCGCGGCCTGGATCGCCGCCTCGATCGGTCCTTCTTCGAACCCGACCGGTTTTTCACAGAAGATATGTTTGCCCGATGCTGCGGCCTCCTGGATCAGCTCACTGTGAAGACCGGAGGGGGCGGCGATGACGACCGCATCAATCTGGGGATCGCCGAAGACCGTTGCGTTGTCGGTCGAGCAGATGGGGATCCCGAGCTCTCTGGCCCAGTCTTCATCCAGGTGTGGGCTCGCAACCGCCCGCACCTCGGCCTCCGGTACGAGGTGGGTGAGGTTCTCGGCGTGCATCCTGCCGATCCGGCCTGCCCCGATGACACCGACCGTCGTGTGTTTCATGTGCCTGTCGTCTCCATTATTTGATAATCATTCCTGATTTGAATGTGAATAGAGCTGTCGCTGAAACGTGTTCACAATTTCCATCGACGAACCTTCTTTGATCCCCGGGGCCGGAGCCCCGGGGACGTCGCTCATTCGTAGCGTTCCTACAGGTCGAACCTCACACCCAGGGTTGCCCACCAGCCGTAGTACTCCTGCTGCCGAATGCGGTCGGCGACTCCCTCGAAGACCGTATACGGTTCGTTGGTGATATTGATGGCCTCCAAGACAACGCTGAACTCGTCAGAGATCTGGACCCGCAACAGGAAATCGAGCTGGGCGTGGTCGTCGACCCAGAGATCCTCCTCGGGATCTCCCCCGACCTCGAGGATGTTCTTGCCGTTGAAGTTGTAGGAGAGTCGGGTCGAGATGCCGTACTTCTCGTACGAGATTGCGAGGTTGGCGACGTTCTCCGCCTGCCCCGGCAGTGGTCCAGATTCGCGGTCGGGGTACTTGCCTTCGGAGTCGACGTAGGTGTAGTTGCCGTAGAGACCGAAGCCGCCCCAAAAACCGGGCCAGCTGGTGAAGTTGTTCTGGAAAGCGACCTCGACACCCCACAGGTCCCCTTGCTCGCCGTTGCGCGGCTGAGTGATCTCGAACTCCTCACCGTCGACGATCTCGTCGACGTTGTAGAAGAAGATGTAATCCTTCAATTCCTTGTAGAAGACGCCGGCAGAGATGATGCCGAGCGGCTGCAGGTACTGCTCCCACATGAGATCGAGGTTCCACGATGTGGTGACATCGAGGTCCGGGTTGCCGAGCTCGATCTCCATGTCCTCGATGTTGAGCAGGCGCCACGGCGCCATGTCCTCGAAGTTCGGTCGCGCGAGGCTGCGGGTGACCGCAGCTCGAAGCTGGGAATTGTCGCCGGTCTTGTAGACGAGGTGGAACTGGGGCAGCCACTCCGTGTAGCTCTTGTCGCCGGTGACTGGCATCAGATCGAGAGGGTCTCCCTCCTCATCGAGGACCAGTTCATACGCCGTGTAATCATCCTTCGTGCTTTCGACCCTGACGCCGCCGAGGAATGACGTCCTCGCTCCGAAGAGGAGCTCCGTCATGGCGTAGGCTGCATACGTATCCTCGTCGATCCCGAAGTCCGCCAGGTCCTCTTCGAGGTCCTTCTCGCCTTCGAGATCTCCGCTTGCCAGCAGTTCGCGCATCATGCCGGGGTCTTGGAAGGGTGTGATTTCGTCGTCATAGCGGCCGAGAAAGAACGAGGTTTCGGATTGCCAATCGTTCAGGAAGGGTACGAAGTTGAGATCGTCGTCCGACTCGTATTTTGAAACCTCGTAGTTCTGCACCTTTTCTTTGAGGCGGGCCTTCGCGCCGAACTTCCAGAGGCCGCTGAATCCGGCGTCCCTGTAAAAACCTCGGGTGAGGTTGAAGGCACCGACGTAGTCCTTGTCGGTCGCCTTCTTGTACTCGGTTTCAAGTTCATCGAACCAGTATTCGGCTGGGTCCTCGTTCAACGGGTTGGCCTGGATGTTATTCGGGTTGATCGAGCCGGGGCTGACGTTGGGGTTGAACTCCACATCCTCCTGGATGAAGGCCGCGGTGACCTGGTTCGGTGTTTCCTCGGAGGACTTGTTCCAGGCCACGTGATAGTCGATGACGGTCGACTCGCCGACGTTGTTTTCGCCCCTGAAGGTAATGGAGTTGATCCAAGATTCCTGCCGCCGGTCCCGGGTGGCCCGCTCGAGCTCGTTGTCGCCGACCGCGTTGTTCTTCGCGCGCCGGATCTCGGTGTCGATGTAGTTGGTGTAAAGGCCGCGCAGGGAGTAGCTGGAGCCATTGGAGGCGCGGTAGTCCAGGTCGCCGGTGGCCCCGTAGCGCTCCCGCTGAATCGTGTAGTCGCGCATCTGGAGCTCGTCGAGCTCTCCGTCGTCGTACTCGGGCTCAATGTTGTCCGAGCCGGCCTTGCGGTCGGCGCCGCTACCGGAGATCAGCAGCCCCCAGTCCTTGTCGGCGCCGAAGCGGGTGCCGAATGTGAGCTGTGCAGTTGGCGCGGATCTGTCGGTGATCTCGTTGTAGACCCCGCCGAGGGCAGCCGAAACCCGGGTCTCGTCGGGCGCCTGCGAGGTGACCAAATTGACAGTGCCGCCAATCGAGTCGCCGTCCATATCCGGGGTCAGGGCCTTCGACACCTCGATCGCCGCCAGGAGATCCGCCGGGATGGTGTCGAGGGCAATGGTCCGGATCCCGGCTTCGGACGACGGGATGCGCTCGCCGTTGACGGTGGTTGAATTGAGCCGCGCTTCCGTGCCGCGAATCATGACGTACCGTCCCTCGCCCTGGTCACGCAGCAGGCTGACAGCGGGGATCCTTTGGGTGGCCTCGGACGCGTTTTTGTCCGGGAAGCGCCCTATCTGGTCGGAGGCAACGATGTTCGTGATATTCATCGCGTTCTTCTGCCGGTTGAGCGCCTTGGCCTGACCAACCAGCAGCGGTGTGCCGCGAACCTCGATCTCGGCGGCATATGCGAGGGCCATGTCGAGACTGGCGGTCTGCCCGGCAACGACCATGACGGCGGATGTTGCCGACTGAAGGCCGAGGTACTCGAACACGATGGTCTGGGCACCTGGGGGTACGGTCTTCAACGTGTACGATCCGTCAGCGTTCGTCACGGTTTCCAGGTTGGTGCCCTGCACGGTCACCCGGACATCTGACACCACATCGCCCGCGGGACTGGTCACCGTTCCACGAATGGCACCAGTGCCCGACTGGGCTCGGACCGTCCCGGGCGCTGCAATCACGATGACCAGAACGGCCATCAACGCGATCCATCGAAACTCTTTCAAGGACATCATCGCTACCTCCTATCGGTCAGAAAGTTGATCGATTGCGAAAAACCGGCCGGTGGTCCTCCCACCCCACCGTCAAATTTTTGTTCTGATGTAAGGCCTGCGAAATAAAGGCAAAACGGTGTGTTTCCCATGTATTTGACATCCTTTGGAACGTTCCACCTTGAAAATCAACGTTCCAGGGTTTATATTTTGGAACGTTCCAAAAGGAACATAGGGCCTGAATGGAGCAAAGTCAAGTGTCACCACGAGGAAAACCGAAACCGCAACAGTCGCAAAGCAGGCCGACGATTCACGATGTCGCGCGACGTGCGGGAGTTTCGAAATCTCTGGTGTCGATGGTGACGCGCGGCGAGGATGGGGTCAGCGCCGAGAAGCGCGAGGTGATCCTCAAGGCGATCGAGGAGCTCAATTACCGGCCGAACGTACTGGCGCGAAGTCTTGTCGAACGCCGCACTCGCATTCTCGGTGTGATGATTTCAGACCTCAGGAACCCGTTCTTCGGGGGTGTGGTGTCGGGAATTCAGGGCCGTGCGGCGGAGCTCGGATACCGCGTTCTTTTCAACACCGGGGATCGACAACGAGAACTCGAAGAAGAGGCGATCGAGAGTTTTCTCGATTTGAGCGTCGACGGGCTGGTGCTCGCATCACCGAGAGTCGACGACGAGTTTATTGCCCGCGCCGGGCACTCGGTCCCGATCGTGGTTTTGAACCGCAACACGATCGATGACTTGAGTGACAGTGTGACAAACGACAACATCGCCGGCGCCCGGCTCGCGGTCGAGCACTGCGTGAGCTTCGGACATGAAAGGATCGCGTTTATCAGCGGTGGTGACAGCGCTGCGGCGCAGGTCCGACGCGAGGGTTATTTGAGGGCGATGCGCGAGTTCGACCTCGCTGACGACATCCTGATCGTCGAAGGCGTGCATACCGAGGAGGGCGGTTTTCGGGGCGCCCGAGAGCTGCTCAAAATGAAGTCCCTTCCGACGGCCGTATTCGCTTCCAACGACCTATGCGCCATCGGAGCGATGAACGCCCTCGAGGAGGCCGGCTTGACGATCCCCGACGACCTCTCAGTGGTCGGCTACGACAACACGACCCTGGCCGCGCTGCGCCACATTGACCTGACGAGCGTCGATCAGCCGGGAAACGTCATGGGGCGATCCGCGATCGACCGGATTGCTGAACGCATCAACGGTGAGAGGCTCACCCCACGCCACGATGTGGTTGCTCCCAGCATCGTGGTTCGCTCGACGACCGGCCCGCCGCCCGACCAACGGAAGGGTGTCACACCCTCGACCAAACCTTTCGAGAACACGAGCCATCTCAATGGTAGTGAGTGATTCGAACAATCAACCCAAAGGAGTATTGAGGCATGGTATTGATTAGAAAACGCGAAGCGAAGCATCAATCTCGGCTGTTTTTTGCGATATCTCTCGCAGGCCTCGTGATGGGCTGTGCGGCGCCGGATCAGCCGGCAGTCGACACGCAGGCGAACACGGATGATGTCTTAAAACCGATCGTGATCACCGAGAAAACGGCCGTCGACTCCGATGATCCGGCCATTTGGATCAACTCAGCTGACCCTGCACAAAGCCTGGTTCTCGGCACCGACAAGGGCGGTTCGGTCTTCGTCTTCGACCTCGACGGGAAGATCATCCCGGAAAAGACCGTCAGCGGCTTGGGCCGGATGAACAACATTGACGTCGCCTACGGATTCCCGCTCGGTGGCGAGACGATCGACATCGCAGTGGCGACCGACCGTAACGAGGAAAAGATCCGAATCTTTCGCCTTCCAGACATGACGCCGATCGACAACGGTGGCATCGCAGCCTTCGTCGGCGAGACCGACGATCGCCGGGCGATGGGCCTCGCAATCTACACCCGGCCGTCGGACCGCGCCTTCTTCGCCATTGTCAGCCGCAAATTCGGGCAATCGGGATCCTATCTCTGGCAGTACCTTCTCGAAGATGCCGGCGACGGCTCCATCAAGGCCACCAAGGTTCGGGCGTTTGGCGAGTTCGTCGGCGGCAAGGAGATCGAGGCGATTGCCGTCGATAACGAGCTCGGCTACGTCTACTACTCGGATGAGACCGCCGGAGTCCACAAGTATCTCGCCGACCCGGATGCTCCGGAGGCAGATGTCGAGCTCGCGTTTTTCGGAATTGACGAATTCGCGCAGGACCAGGAAGGCATCTCGATTTACAAAATCAACGATGGGACCGGCTATATCCTGGTCTCCGATCAACAGACAAACACCTTCCGCGTGTACCGTCGGGAGGGAGAACCAGGTGATCCCCACGACCACCAGGTGGTCAAGGTCGTCAAGGTGTCGACCAACGAGAGTGACGGGTCCGATGTGACGAACGTTCCCGTGGACGAGAGATTCCCATCCGGTCTTTTCGTTGCGATGTCGGACAACCAGACGTTCCACTACTACTCGTGGGATGACATCGCAGGGGATGATCTCAAGAGAGCGCCGAACGGAGAACTTCTCACGCCATAGATTCGGATCCTCGTGTTGCACTCATTCAGGCGCCGGTTTGCGCGACGCCCGTGATTGGGAGGACGGACGATTGGATGCGAAATCGAAGTTTGAAGTCCTGCTCTTCGATCTCGGCGGGGTGCTGATCGATTTCGCAGGATTCGACGAGCTCGGTCCGCTCATGCCGGGTGTGACCGATCGGGCGGAGGTGCGTGACCGATGGATCGCGTCTGAATCCGTCCAGCGATTCGAACGTGCAGAGATATCGCCTCAGCAATTCGCGCGTGGCGTGATCGAGGAGCTGCAGCTGGTCATCACGCCCGAAGAGTTTCTCACCGCGTTCGTCGAATGGGCGAGGGGATTTTATCCGGGGGCCCGATCTCTCCTCGAGCGGATCCCGCGGTCCTATAGGCTGGCCTGCCTGAGCAACTCGAACCAGCTGCACACGCCACTGCACCGTCGGCACGTAGAACCTCTGATGAAGCACTGCTATTTCTCGGACGAAGTCAACGTGGTCAAGCCGGAAGCGGCGATATTCAAACACGTGATTTCTGACCTCGCGGTGGCACCGGACCGGATTGCGTTTTTTGATGATACGGCGGTGAACGTGGCCGCTGCCCGGGCAGCCGGTATGGTCGCCTACGAGGTCGACGGAGTTGCCGCGCTCGAGAGATGTCTGAACGAAATCGGCGTGCTCAGCTCAGAGCGAGCTGCATGATCCGCTCCTGAGACGCCTCTTTTCGAGAGAGGATTCCCTGCAGCGATCCTTCGTTCATCACGGCGACGCGATCGGCGAGTCCGAGCAATTCGGGCATTTCGCTCGAAATGAGCACCACTGCCACGCCCTGTTCGACGAGCTCGCCGATGAGTTCGTAGATCTCGGACTTGGCGCCGACATCGATGCCGCGCGTGGGCTCGTCGAAGAGCAGGACCCGGCAGCCGGCAGCCAGCCATCTCGCAAGCACGACTTTTTGCTGGTTACCGCCGGAAAGGTCGATGATTTCCTGATCCAGAGATGCCGCCCGGATGTGCAGCTTCTCCACCAGTTCGGCGGCCCGCCTGTGCTCGGCGGCGAGGTCGAGCATTCCGTAGCGGGAGAACTCGTCGAGGCTGGTCAGAGTGATGTTGTCGGAAACTGAAAGCTGGAGGACTAACCCCTGCTGCTTGCGGTCCTCGGTGAGGAAACCGAGGCCGGATGCGATGGAGGCCTGGGGATCGTTGCCGGGGAGGACGGTGTCGCCCACTGTGACAGTTCCGCCGTCGATCGGATCGGCTCCGAAAATGGCCCGCGCCAGTTCCGTTCTTCCCGAACCCATGAGCCCCGCGACGCCGAGGATTTCACCAGCACCCACCTCCAAGGTGATTGGTTCGAGGACGTTGTCCCGACGGAGGTCGATCACTTCAAGAATGGTCTCTCCGATTTCTACCACGCGCTTGGAGATGTGCTCGTCGATGGTACGTCCGACCATCAGGCGGATGAGTTCGCCCTGATCAGTCTCTTCGACATGTCGCGTGCCGACTGTTCTGCCGTCACGCATGACCGTAACCCGATTGCCGATCGCGAAGATCTCGCGCATCCTGTGAGAGATGTAGATGACGGGCACACCGTCCCGCGTGAGCTGGTGTATGACGTCGAACAGGGATTCGATTTCGTGGTCGGACAGCGCCGCCGTCGGCTCGTCCATCACAAGGAGGCGCGCCTCTTCGTTGAGGGCGCGTGCGATCTCGACCAGCTGCTGTTCAGCGACCGACAATGTCGAGACCGGCGCGTCGGGATCGACCTTGCAGCGAACTCGACGCAAGAGGTTGAACACGGTTGTTCGCATCGCGTCTCCGCGGATGAAGCCCCCTCGAGTCGGTTCGTGGCCGAGGAAGATGTTTTCCGCTACGCTCAAACCCGGGATGAGATTGAGCTCCTGGTGGATCATGACCAGGCCGATGCGTCCGGCCTCGATCGGGCTCTCGGGTGCGATCGGTCGCCCACCGAGGGAAACGGTGCCGGCATCCCTCGAGTATTGCCCACAGAGAATCTTCATCAGGGTTGATTTCCCGGCACCGTTTTCACCGAGAAGAACGTGAACTTCACCCGGGGCGACTTCGAGATGGGCATCCTGGAGGGCCTGCACGCCAGGGAACGCCTTCCAGATGCCTGTCATCTGCAGGAACGGCTGTGCGGTGTCGTTCACCGGGTTTCTGCCGTTTCTGCCGGCGCATTCGCAGCGCCCTCGAAGGCTCCAAGGTTGTTGATGTCGATCATTTCGACTTTCGTGAGGATTTCCGGAGGTGGGGAGACCCCGTTGCGTAAGAGGTTGACTGCGTGCAGTATTCCGAGGCGTCCCATTTCGCTTGGGAACTGGGCGACCGAACCCTGCATCCGGCCCGATCGGATATTGGCGAGCGCGTCGGGAATGGCGTCGAAACCGACGATCGAGACATCCTGCAGACGCTCTGCGGCGTCCGCCGCCTCCAGTGCTCCGAGGGCCATCTCGTCGTTCGCCGCGAAAATGGCATCGATTTCCGGGTGTGCCTGCAAAAGGTTTTCCGCCACGTTGTATGCCAAAGCGCGTTCCCAGTTGGCCGTCTGGCTGGCGACGACGTGGATCCCCGGCACATCGCGGATCCCATCGAGGAAGCCGAGGCGGCGTTGGTCCGCCGTTTCGTGGCCTGAAATACCCTCGATGATGACGACGTTGCCGGACCCGCCGAGAAGCTGAGCGAGGTAGCGGCCGGCGACCGCGCCACCCTCGAAATTGTCCGAGCCGATGTAGGTGAGAACCTCCGCACCGACAGAATCCGCCGCCGCCTGGTCGATCCTGGTATCGAGCAGGAGCACTGGGATTTCGGCATCGTTGGCCTGGCGGATGGCCGGCACCAGCTCTTTGGAACCGGATGGGGCGAGCAGAATGGCGTCGACCCGCTGCTGAATCAGATTCTCGATGATCTGGTACTGCCGTTCGACGTCGGTTTCACGATCTGCAGCGAGCGAAACCAGATGGACGTCGAGGGCTTCGGCCTCAGCCGCAGCGGCCGACTCCATCGCGGCCCAGAACGGGGAGTTGAGGGCTTTCGGCACGAAGGCGACGGTCAACGTCTGATCATCCAGAGTACCTGTCGTAGAGGATCGAAATCCGATCGCTGCGGTCACCAGAATCACCACGATGATGCCGGTGATCACCCATTTGCGGTATCGCAGCCATCCTCGGGGATTGGAAACCGAGGGGCCTCGGTGGCGAGCCCGGTCGAGCACCACCGCCGTGATCAGAACCCCGCCCACGACCATGCCCTCGAGGGCCGAGGGGACGTTGAGCGCGTTGAGTCCGTTGCGTAGTGTTCCCATGATCAACGCACCGATCAGGGTGCCGATCATGCGCCCCTCGCCACCCATCAGACTCACGCCACCGATGACTGCGGCTGCTATCGCATAGAGCTCGTACATCTCGCCGGACAACGGGGAGGCTGCGTTCAACCTCGACGTCATCAATACCGCCGCAACACCTGCCATCAATCCCGATAGGGCATAGATCGCGACCTTGTAGCGCCCGACCGGGACCCCTGAAAGCCACGCCGCTTGCTCGTTGCCACCTATCGCGTAGGTGTATCGACCGAGCTTTGTGCGGGTCAATACGAGATGGGCAGCGAGGTACAGTGCGGCGACCACGATCACCATGACCGGAATACCAGCGATATCTCCCGACAGGGCACGGAAAGACTCCGGCAATCCGCTGATCGGCTTCGAACCTGAGTAGATCTTGGCCGCACTGCGCGCGATGAGCATCATCCCGAGAGTCGTGATGAACGGAGGAATGCGTCCGAGAGTCGTAATCAGCCCGTTGAAGAGGCCGCAGCCGAGACCGATGAGAAGCCCGCCTCCGATGGCGACGAAGTTTGAATGCCCGGCGACCAGGAGGTCTGCGACAACCAAACCACTGAATGCGAGAATCGAACCCACCGAGAGGTCGATCCCGCCCGAGATGATGACGAAGGTCAATCCGATACCCAGGATTGCGTTGATGGCCGATTGTTCCATCACGTTGAGAAGGTTTTCGGTCGACAGGAAATGAGGAGAAGCGATTCCGAAGAGAATGACCAGGCCAATGAGGATGAACAGGGTCTGCAGCCGCGCCGCGAGGTTCTGCGTCATAATCAACATCCTAGCCGAACCCCTCGATTCAGGAGAGGTCCGGCCTCAGGGCACAGCAGTCGCAGGAGTCAGGGTTGGGGTCGTGGATTCGTCCCGAACCGGTCTCAGAATATCCAGTAGCCGGTCCGGACGGTCGGTGAATATCGCGTTGATTCCCTTCCCGACAAGACGTCGCATCCGTCGCGGTTTGTTGACCGTGTACACACCGATCGGAAGACCGTGTTCCCGACACCGCCTCAACATTATTCGGGTGAGCCGCTGGCGCTTGATATTGAAGACCGTGGCGCCGAGCTCAGCCGCGATCTCGACCGCATCCCGCCCGGTGTGGAGCTCCGTGTTGTAGAGGACAGCGGTTCGGATTTCGGGGGCGATTGCGTGCATCTGCAGGAGGGCGGTCGGAGAGAACGAGGACACGACAACCTGCTCGCACATGTCGCGTCCGCGGATCGCGGATGCTACTCGCTTCACCACGCCCCGGTCCACGGACTCGCTCTTGATCTCGACGTTGAGCAGGATGCGGCCATTTGCCTCGGCCAGGACCTCGTCGAGGGTGGGGATGCGTTCTCCGGCAAATGACGGATCGAACCACGAACCCGCGTCTAGTTCTTTGAGCTCTTCCAAGGTGAATAGGGAGACTTCGCCGCTCCCGTTCGTGGTGCGATCGAGAGTTGGGTCGTGGATGACGACGACGTGCATGTCGGCCGACAAGGTCACATCGATCTCCGCCATATCGGCCCCGACCTCGATAGCTGCGCGGACCGCAGCACGGGTGTTTTCGGGCGCGGCGCCCGAGAAGCCTCGATGAGCGATGACGCGGGTTCGGGCGGCGCCGTCGTAGAACTCTCCGATCGCGGCTGGTCTTTCTCTTGCACCCACCACGGTCGGTATCAGATAGAGCAATCCGATGAACGCGAAGCAGGATCTTTTCACTGGTGGGTGATTGTAGGACGGTTTCCACCGCCGGGGGCGGTCGCGGACTCGGACTTGGCTGCGGGATAGGGCATAATCCAGAGACACAAGAGGAGGCCAGCATGGAAGCAACGACCTACTCGGCACGGCGAAAGGCTCTGAGAATGGCCGTACCCGACGGTGCGATTTTGATTCTCGGGAATGAAGAGGCGCCGAAGAACTACGTCGATAACCCCTATCCGTTTCGGCAGGATTCGCACTTCCTTTACTACGCGGGTGTCAGCCAGGCAGGCATGGCACTGCTCATCGAGCCGGATGGACGCGAGGTCTTGTTCGGGACGCCAGAGCATCCCGACGACGTCATCTGGTTCGGTCCGCACGAGACCCTGGAGGACCATGCTGAATCCGCAGGCGTGGACTCGACATCTCCGATGGAGGAACTTGTCGAGAACCTGGAGAAATTTGCCGACGATGGGGGTGGGGTTCACTACCTGCCGCCCTACCGCGCGTCCCGCCGTTTTGCGCTCGGTGCGCTGCTCGGAGCGGACCCGCGCGAGGTGGATAACGGCGTGTCGCAGGAACTGGTGGCGGCGGTGGCGGGCCAGCGCTCGGTCAAGGGAGAGGCGGAGATCTCCGAGATGGAGGACGCTCTGGCGATCACAGCCAAGATGTATAACGCGACGATGCGGAGTGCCGCACCCGGCCGAACAGAGGCCGAGATCGCGGCGATTCACCAGGCGGCAGCCGGCGCCAGCGATCGAAATCAGGCATTCAACCCGATCGTGACGGTCTGCGGTGACGTCCTGCACAACACCAGCTACGAGAACACACTCGAGGAGGGCGATCTGCTGCTGGTCGACAGCGGAGCGGAGTCTCCGAGGTTCTACGCTTCAGACATCACCCGGACGATGCCGGTCACCGGGAAATTCACCAGCCAGCAGCGGGACATCTACGAGGTAGTGCTGGCCGCGAACATGGAGGCCATCGACGCGGCGGGTCCCGGTGTGACGAATCGACATCTCCACCTTTTGGCGGCGAAGACGGTCACCGAAGGGCTCAAGGACCTGGGGATCATGAAGGGAAACGTCGATCGCGCAGTGGCTGCCGGTGCCCACGCCCTGTTCTTCCCGCACGGCATCGGTCATCTCATCGGCCTCGATGTGCACGACATGGAGGATCTGGGTGATGTGGTCGGTTACGAACCGGGCGAGGAGAGATCGAGCCAGTTCGGCCTCAACGCCCTGCGTTTGGCGAAAAAGCTCGAGCCAGGATTTGTGATCACGATCGAACCGGGCGTGTACTTCATCGCCGCCCTGGTCGAGCGCTGGGAGGGGGAGGGCCGCCACAAGGGCTACATTCGCTACGACAGGCTGGCTGAATATTGCGGTTTCGGTGGAGTCCGGATCGAGGACGATGTTCTGATCACCAAGAACGGCCACCGGGTGCTCGGACAGCCGATTCCGAAGAGTGTCGACGAGATCGAGGAGGCGATGCGGGGGTAGTTCCTACCAGTCGGGGAAGGGCTTGTGCATCCAGACCTCGACGATGTGGTCGCGGCGCTCTGCGAGCATGGGGTCCTCTGCACGAATCGACCTCGCGCGGTTCTCGAGGCGTTTGAAGTTCAGGCCGAGTGCCAGGACGACGAAAGACGGCGCGATAACGAGACCGAGGTCGTCGACTGTGAGGACGTCCTGGAGATAGCCGTAGCCGAAGACGATCCACGGCGCCACGAGGAGTGCGATCTGGAGCAGAGCGGCGTACATTTGGCGGGCAACGGTTTTTTCAAACGCCACGATGTCCTGGTAGGTCATGATCGCAGAAGTACGGCTCAGGAATGAAGCCAGCTGCCGCCTGTGGATAAAGGAGTTGACGACTGCGAGGGCTGGAGGCAGCAGCAGGGAGACGACG
The DNA here is from genome assembly GCA_022340665.1 of Acidobacteriota bacterium. Classification (NCBI taxonomy): domain Bacteria; kingdom Pseudomonadati; phylum Acidobacteriota; species Acidobacteriota bacterium. The sequence goes on from JAJDNM010000148.1 coordinate 62,488, forward strand.
TACGGCGTCCTGGGGTCTGAAAAATCCATGTGTTCATTGTAGGTAAAACCTACCGTCATGCGTCATCGAGGTCGCCGAGGAACTCGAGAACGGCCGCTTCCGGATCCTCGAAAATCAGCGATTCGGGCTCGCCGAGCGTCCACTCCTCGGGCAGGAGCCGCAGGTATTGCGCGTCGAGGAATCGGCGACCCATCACGACGATGACACCGCGATCTTCGTCGGAGCGCAACAGGCGGCCGGCAGCCTGAACCACGCGAGTCAACCCTGGCACGAGGTACGCATAACCGAAGCCATGCTCGTAGAACTCCTGGTAATAGGCTTTGAGCAGCTCCCGCTCGAGGTTGTACTGAGGGAGGCCGGGCGAGACCACGATCACCTCCGACAACATCTCACCGGGATAGTCGACTCCCTCCGCGAAGATCCCGCCCAGAACCGCGAGGAGCAGGTGGGGTTCCCCGCTGCGGAGAGCGGCGAGGACCTTTTGTTGCTCCGCATCGTTGGCCCCCGGCTGCTGGGCGATCACTGTGTGCGGTACCGGCGGCAGACGATCGTGGACCGCGTCGAGGAAGGCGTAGCTGGGGAACAAGGTCAGCACGTTGGCCTTCGGATGGGAGAGCCTGGCGATCCAGCTCGCGATCCGGTCGTAATGAGCGCCGCGCCGTCGGTAGGTCGTATCGACGTCGCTTATGGCGAGGACCAGGCGGTTTTCGGGTGGGAACGGCGACGGAACGTAGAGCTCGTCGGTTCGATGAGCGTCGAAACCGAGTAGATCACGGTAGAAATCGAACGGCTCGAGGGTCGCGGACATGGCGATGGACGAGGCGCTGCCGTCGAGGATTTCGCCGACGAAGCGAGAGGCATCACGGCAGAAAATCTTGAGCCGCTCGCCGCCTCCCACGGCATCACGCTCGGCGATGTGAACGAATTCGTCGCCTCCCATCGCGAGCACTCGGTGGAAGCGGGTCAGTTTGAAGAAGACGTCGAGGACCGGATCGTCCGCCACCCACATTTCGTTTTCACGCTTGTAAAGGAAGTAGCTCAGGATCGCGCCGTCGAATGCGATCCGAAGATTGGAAATGGCGTTGTCGTCGATCTCCGCTGGTCCCTCGTTGTAATCCGCACCCCCGAGACTGTCGGCGACCCGCCGTCGAACCTCGGCGCTCACTTCGTCGATCAGACTCCTGAGATCTTCGAAGATGGCGTTCGTGCGGCCCTCCAGGAAGACTCGCGCCTTTTCGATCTGGTCGACGTGGAGTTCCGGAGAGTAATAGTCGCGGCTGCGGTCGACGAGGTTGTGCGCCTCGTCGATGATCAATACCGAATCTTGCAGCGCGTTTCCGTGGAGCAGCGCCCGGAGGCCGATGGTCGGATCGAAAACGTAGTTGTAGTCACAGACCACGAGATCGACCTCACCGAGAAGATCGAGGCTGATTTCGAAGGGGCATACCTCGTGCGCCTTGGCGGCTTCGAAGATGTGATCGGGATCCTGATGGTCGCTCTCGGCGATGAGGGTCGGGACGAGCTCGGAACGGACGAGCTTGAGTCCGTACTCCTTGGCATAGGGACAGAACTCCTCGTGACAGACGATCTCGGTGTTGGCGCACATCTTCGATTTCGCCCGCAATTGGAGGCTGCGGAATAGGTTGCCTTGCATCGATTTGGCGGTCTCGACGGCAATCCGTTGTTGGAGTGTTTTGGCTGTCAGGAAGAATACCCTCTGCCCCCTGGCGAGGGCTGAGCGGACAGCCGGGTGGAGGACTGCCGCGGTCTTGCCGCAGCCGGTGGGCGCCCGAACCAGAAGGTGGCGCTGATTGGTCAGGGATTCCGTCACCGCATCGCCGATCTCGACCTGAGACGGACGCAGCTCCTGGTGGGGGAACGGGAGGGACTCGGCTGCAGTCCGCAGCTCTTCGAGTCGTGCGAGTCGCCGCTCCTCGCGGGATATCAACCGGTGGATCTGCTGGCGCAACCACGAGTGGACTGAATCGCGAGACCATCTGACCTCTTCGTCCTGTTCTTCCTGGGAGACGATATCGACCAGGATCAGGCGCGCCGCGGCGGGCTGGTCTTCGTCCGAGAGCATGTAGGCGTAGAGGGCTGCTTGGCGTTTGAATCGCTCTAGCCGCTCCTCGGCGTAGAGGTTGCGCAGATCGACTGCGAAGTGGAGCGTCTTGATTTCGTCAACGCGCAACGCCCGGTTGTCGGCAAACACGACCCCGTCGGCGCGGCCGGAGATCTCGATCGTCCAGCCGTCGATTGACAGCGTAATCTGGGTCGGCACCTCACTCGCGTACCCGGGCTCGGTTTCTTCGAACTCTCGCTGCACACGCCGGTGCAGCTCGGAGCCGATCCACATACGCGAAAGGCCTGTGCCGGTGAGGCCGATGGATCGTTGCTCCGGCTCACCGAGCAGATCGCTCACGCCGGCCCTGATGGTCTTCGCTTCGGTGTCGATGTGGACTGTCACGACGGCTGGTGCCTGGGTCTCGTGAAGTGGTAGGCCAACGCGACTGCGGCAACCAGAGCCGCAAGCAGAAAGAACACGGTGGAAGGGGAAGGCGGCCACAGGTCAGTGAGGTGTGGTCGGTAGGCAAGCTCTTCATCGAAACGAATGCTCTCGGAAATCCGTCGGAAGAGTGGATCAGTCCTCGCGGTCTGTGACGCATCGGCGTAGAAGTGGACGGTGAACAGGCCTCGTTCGGTGAGGAACGCGACCGACTCGACCGAGGTTTCCCCTTCGAACTTGAGGTCAAGGGTGTTGGACAGATGCAGGGCATATTTTTCGCGATCGAAGACTGCGCTTCCCAGTTCGATGCCGCGCACCATCGGGCCGGTGTGCTCGGAAAGAACCCGCTCGCCCGACGCCAACAGCTCTTCAGAGCTGGGCGGATTGGCGAACCTTCTGTAGTTCAATCGGCCACTTTCCCTGATCTGGATGAGGATCTGTGGCAGGGCGAAGTCCATTTCGGGATCACCGGGCCGGAACCCGTGTTGGTAGATTTCGGCCGTGCGTCCGCCGCTGGACTCGGCCGCGCGAAGACTGTAGAACTCGAGCATCTCTTCGGGAATCTCGTTCCAGTCATACGGAATTTCGAGAGTCGCGTGGCCATCGTAGACACTGACCTCACGAAGGTCTTGCCCCGACGTAGCAGTCGGGATCATGGTGGTGAGGAAAATAGCGGTAGCGAAGATACGCATCGAGGGGAACGATAACACCGCGAGGCGAGGAGCGTGAGGCACGTCGTGCAATGTGGGTCGAATGAGCGGTCAACTTCGTTTGCGGGTCTCGGAATTTGCTATGGTGTGGCCGTTACTACAACGTCGATAGAGGGATTCTCATGACGGCTGAATTCGACTCAACTGGAGCTGAGGGATCCGCCCAAGAGCCAAAGACTGTCGACCTCGAATTCGAGTCCATACGGCATTTTCGCGAAGTGATGGCGCCGAGGCTCAATTTCGATGGCTTCTTCATAGCGACCACCGACGTCCTACCGAGAGGCACGCCCACCCGCTTCCGATTCATCTTGCCAGACGATTTCGTCCTGGCCGAAGGCACTGGAGTTGTGGCGTGGTCAAGATACGAAGACGAGGGGCCCGGCAGGCCCGCTGGCATGGCGTTGCTTTTCGATGAGCTCGATCAAGACAACCGCGATATCATCGACGAGCTGGTCGATTTTCAGGTATCCAAAGGCGACAAGCCGTTCGATATCGGACCGCGGGCCACGCAAGCCGGTGATATCGACACTGACGCGCTCACCCGCGACCCGCTTGACCTGTCGGCAACCGACACGCGGCCGGATGTTTTCGCCGAAACGGGTGCAGAATCCGCAACTGAGGACGGAAGCTCTGCGGACGAGGTTCTGCCCGATTGGCTGTCGGAGGTTGCACAGAGACACGACGTCGATCTCGCAATCGACGCCGCCGGAACCGTGGCTCCCGAACTGGAGACTGACCCGCTCTTCATGCCTCCGGAACCTGAGCCCCCTGAGCAGTCGGAACTCGACATCAACCTCGTTCCGGACGAGGATGGCCCGGATCAGACAGCCCACGATATCGGCCTGGAGACCGTGCCCGACGTGACGATGGCCCCGGACGAGCCAAGTGAAACTCCGCCAGATCATCGGCTGTGGCTGGTCCTTCTGGTTGCCGTGGCTTTGGTCTCTCTGTCGGCGTTCGTTTTCTGGCTTGCCAACCGAGCCCCCGCGCCAGAGGCTGAGAATTCAGCGGTCGAGATCGAGGAGGTGAACGCCGTCGATTCCGGTGTGGCACGGCCGGATGATGGTTCAGTCGAGCCGGCCGATGCGCCGCAAACAGCGGCGGACGAGCCACAGAAATCGCCACTGGCTGTCGAGCCGGCCGCCCCGGCAACCCGGGTCCTGTTGGTCGCGGCGACGCGAATCAGCGAGGGGACGGTGGTGACTGTGCGGACCAACGGCGAGCTGTTGGACGGGACGGTGCGTGTTTCGCGCCTGAAGGACCCGGATCGTGTGTGGCTGAGGATCCAGGGGATCGAGACGTTCTACCGTCCGAACGTGATTCCGGTCGACACTTCGGAGGTCGAAAGGATCCGCGTCGGCCACCATCCCGAAGAATCGCCGCCGTCGATCTACGTGGTAGTCGATCTCGAAGACGGGAGGGTGGGAGTCGTGGACAGGACCATCGAAGGTGACACTCTGAGGGTCGTTATCGGACGACAGTGAGCAAACGCTGCTTCTTCGTCTCCGACCTTCATGGGAGCCAAAATCGTTACCGCGAGCTGATCGCGGCCGCGAGGAACGAAAGGCCTCGGGCAATTTTCCTCGGGGGTGATCTCCTGCCGCACCGTTGGTCGGCGAGAATGCCCGAGGACGATTTCATCGAGGAGATTTTCGTGCCCGGCTTTGCCTCGCTGCGGGGAGATCTCGGCCAGGCGTCGCCGCAGGTTTTCGTCATTCTCGGAAACGATGACGCGCGAATCGCCGAGCAGACTTTTCTCGATCATGCGGCAGACGGTCTGTGGTTCTACGCCCACGAACGGTGGGGATCGATCGGGTCCAGCCCGGTCTTCGGGTACGCCTACGTGCCACCGACGCCGTTCATGCTCAAGGACTGGGAACGATATGACGTGTCGCGCTTCACCGATCCCGGGTGTGTGTCGCCGGAGAAGGGCCAGCGCACCATCGAGGTCGATCCTGATGCGGTCCGATTCGGGACAATTGCGGCAGATCTGGAGCGGTTGACCGGGGATCACAACCTGGCAAGCGCGGTCTGTCTCTTCCACTCGCCGCCGTACGGAACCGATCTCGATCGTGCAGCGCTGGACGGCAAATCCGTGGACCATGTTCCGCTCGATGTCCACGTCGGAAGCATAGCGATCCAGCGCTTCATCGAAGACAGGCAGCCGTTGCTCACGCTGCACGGGCACATCCACGAGGCGCCGCGGTTGACCGGACGCTGGCGTCAGAAGATCGGTCGGACTCATGCGTTCACCGCAGCCCACGACGGTCCGGAACTGGCGCTCGTGCGCTTCGATCTGGACGACCTGGAGAACGCCAGCCGAGAGTTGATTTGAAGCAAGATCTTTTCGGCGGCCACTGAAAATCAAGATGCCCCCGCGCGCCCCTCACCCGATCCTGGATACTGGATACTGGTTACTGGATATCGATCGCCCCGCCCATCCGCTCGGCTGATACTCGTCTCTCGATACTGGTCCCTCGATCCTCCCAACCACCCCTTGCCAATTCAGCCTGTCGACCTATCGATTCGTTGAATCGAGCATCGAGCATCGAGCATCGAGCATCGAACATCCAGCATCGAACATCGAGTATTTGTCGAGTTTCGATACGGAGACCAATCAGCCGCGTCCGAGCTACTTTGCGTTTTTGCCGATCGGGAGCTCCAGCGCTGGGTCGGTGATGGCGCCGATTTTGGCGGCAAAGCTGGTCTGCTTTTCGAGATCCTCGTCGGTGATGATGTGGACATCGAGCAAGTCGGGGTTGACGTAACCGGTTCGGAGGTAGTTGATTTCACCGAGACACAGGCTCCAGCCTTCGAGCCACGTCTCGAGCTCACGCCGCTGCTGGTCATTGCCCTGGAAGTGGATGAGGAGATCGATGTCGCTGGACGGGCCTGCGCTGGCATTCTTCGTGCTGCCGATGATGTAGACAGCTTTGACCGCGAAACGCTCGGAGTCGATCTCTGCCGCGATCTTCTCGGCCATCTGCAGGCGCCACCTCCAGTAGCTTTCGGGGTGCTGGTGAAGTGTGCCGGCGCGATCGCCGCGGGATTCGTCCTCGCGCTCTCCGGGCTCAGCGAAATGTGCCAATGCCTCGTCGAGTTCCGAGTTCATCAACACACGCAGAATGCGGCCGTCCGAGGAACTGGGTATGTCGATAACGCGCACGACGTCGGCGAGGGGCTCGTACTCGGGGAGCATCGCCGGCAGCAGGTTCCGCGAGGTGTGGAGCACCTGAAGATTGAGCACGCTGTCATCATCCGGGTAGAGGGGGAGGTAGCGGATTTCCGATTCGACGAGATCCTGAAAGAAGTGTGTCCCGAAGCTAAGGTCCGGAAGGTAGTCGCCGGTCTTCCGTGCGACCTCGATCAGCATCGCGGTGTTGTTGATGTCGGAGTAACCGACGCTGACGCCGAGCTTGATGTCGCCGCGGCTTCCCCAGCGGCCGGGCCCGATGAGGATGAACTGGCGTTTGGGCAGCAATTTGTTGAGCTTGCCAATCACCTCGCCAACCATGAGGAGATCTGCACGATCCTTCTGCCGCGCGTAGGCCTCGGGATCGACGTAGACAACGTGGGTAATGTCGGGGACGTGGCCGTTGGACACAAACCGGTGGGCCGCGAAAAGAGTTTCGTCAGCCGGCATGTCCTTCGGAATCGGTGCCGGCGCGTCCTCGTCCGCGAAGCTCTGCGGCCGACACTGGAGAAGGTAGAAGTCGTTTCCGTCATGAGCGAATTCGATGTCGACCGGAGTGCCCAGCGTCGCCTCGAGGGTCTTGAGGATGTTGCCGACCTGTTCCACAAAAGGCGATGAATTGACGAGCCCGCCCAGATCGGCGACCAGTTGGTCGTTGGCCGGATCGACCAGGACCGGAACGGGCTTGTGGAGGACGTCGTCCTTGAGGACGGAAAAGACCTGTTCGAAGGCTGGATAGCCAGCTCCATGCTCCTTCAGGAGGTCCTCGATCTCGAGGGTCTCGAAGTTGTTGGTTTTGAGGTTGATGACATCGATCGAACGCGGAGAATAGCGAATGGTCTCGTCGATCGTCGTGTTGACTTTGAGCCCGGGCTGACCCGGGACCGAGAGGATCGGATAGTCGTCGCCGACCCGGTCCACAGCGCGGGTGCCGAGACCGGGAACGAGCCGAATGAGACCGTCGGAGCGCTTGATTCGCGGCGACCAACGAAATTCGTTGTTGGAGAATGCGACACCGGCGACTGCGGGCAGGAAGTAATCACCGAGGCGCGTTCCGACCACCTCCTGGATGAGGATCGCCATTTCCTCGTGGAAATCGAGCAACCCTCGCTCGTGGCGGTAGGCGATCGGGTCGGGGCCGAAGACCGATGCGTAGACCTCGGTCATCGCATCGAGGATGGCGGTCATGCGTTCTTGCTTCGAACCTTGGTTGGCGAGGAAGAGGCTCTTGTACTTGCCGGAAAAGGCGCTGCCCATCCGATCCTCGAGGAGGCTCGAAGATCGTACGATCAGCGGTTTGTCGCCGACCTCGTCGAGGATCATCGAGACGCCCTTGACGATTTCCGGAGGGAAACGCGAGTTTTTGAAGAGCTGGATGATGTTGGGGTACTCGCGGCGAACCTGGGATGTTTCGCGATACTTCTGTTGCAGCACCTCGTCGAGGTCGTTGTACTCGACGAAGGACATCAGCCCCTCCGAGGCCACGTACCAGCTGCGCGGGACCTTGAATTCGCCTATCGAGTAATCGGAGGAACTCTCCCTACGGAGGATAGCGGCAGCGAGGAAGAGACCGGCGCTCTTTCCCCCGAGTTTGCCGTGGCTGGCGTCGGAGTGAATCACGTGGTCGATGAGATCGAGAAAATCTTCAGGTTGAACGTATTTCTTGGCGACGGAAATGTAGTCGAGCTGGTCGGTGAGGAAGCGCCGGATAAGACCGACGTGAATGCCATCGAGTGTGGCCGGGGAAAGCTCGGCGCCATCGGCGAGCAGATGATGGAAACGGCGGAGGGCGCCTCCGACCTCGGTCAGGCTGGAGCGGGGGTTATTGAGGACCGACGGGAGAAAGCTGGCCTTGTCCTCCATTACCCAGTCACGAGTGAGGGCGAGCGTGGCGTCGGTTCCGAGGTAGTTCTTGGCCAACTCGAAGGGCTTTGCATCAAGCAGTACCTGCTCGTTGAGAGCGCGAGGGCGAGCAGGGTAATTGGGGTCGTGGCGTTCGTCCTCGTCCGACGAACCGTAGATTTCCCTGAGGAGGTCGCTCCCGCCTTCCACGCCCGCCCACACCAGATGGTTGACCATCTTGCGCGCGATGCGGAGATAGAGCTCGCGGTCGGAACGTCGAAGCAGCTCGATCGGCCCCCGCCAGCGGTCCTTCTTCTCCTCCTCTAGCTCTTTGCTTGCCAATTCCCACGTCTGGCGCGTCTCATACATCTGGTGAAATAGGATGCTGTGCCCGAGCCGTTCAGCTATCGTGCGAATCAGGCGTTCCTCCTCCTTGAGGAAGGGACCGATGTCCTCGGTCGGGCGATCCTCCGCGTACCACACACTGAGGCGGCCGACCACCTTGCCCTGTACGACGATGTCGCTCGACTGGACCCAGGGCGTTGGGCGAAAATCCTCGTTGGTGAACACCTCGTCACCGTATTCGATCATCGCCCGACAGATGTCCGGATACTGCCAGCCGGGCGGTATCACCTCGACCACCTGCTGGAACGCTTCGTCGAGCGGTAGGTCGAGACGAGCGAGGATTTGCTCGACCTCGTACAAGCAGTTGAGCTCCTTCGCCCGTTCCTGAAGGGACGCGAGCAGCTTGTCTGCCGGTCGTGCGCTCTGTTGAGAATCATCCATTTTTTCGGATCACTCCTCGTCCGTTGGTGCCGTCGACGCGAATGTCGAGTGGCTGATTCAGGCGTATGTGAGTCACGTGCGCGGTCGATTTCACGACCGGCTGTCGGTCGAGCCATTGCCAGTCGATGGCGTATGGCCCGTGGTGTTCCACAGAGAGGTAGAGTACATGGAAGCTCAACAGATTGTGGAAAAAATGAGATCCCTGGCTGAGGTCCGGCTGTACATCGGGAAGGGTCGCCTCGACGATCACGCGGGCGCCGCTGATCTGGCCCCAGGCAACCGGAATCCCGAGCCATGGGTCTGATGTGCCCCAGCGCCCGAAACCGATGAGCAGGTACGTCCGCCCCGCCTCGATCAATTCCTCGTTGATTCCTTCCAACTGCTTGGCGATGGCTGGTGTGTCCGCCGGCTCGAAAGCTTCCGGCCGGACAAAGACGACATCCTCGATGTCTGGTCGCTCACCGTTGCCGAGAACCGATTCCGAGGCAACCACGACCCCATCGCCAAGGAGGTCTCCAAATGCCACGTCGATTCGTTCGGCACCCACCATCATCGGCCGCACCTGGAGGAAACCGATCCGCGCCGGCAAGGCGTCTCGCCGATCGAGATTGATGGCGAACTCGATCTCGACGGCTCCGCCCAGAGCCTCCTCCGACAGCTCAAGGAGGCGCTTCAGGACATCGTTGAACGGCAACAGGCGTGAGGCGAGCAGGGGAGCGAAGGTGAGCGCTCGCGGCCCACGCGCGTCGAGGCCCGGGTTGAGGCGATCGGAGCCGGGGTCGTAGGTGGAGACGAGATAACGGAGTGCACCGTCCGCCTCGGCTTCGGCCAGGCCTGGCTGCACCAGATATTCGGTTTCCCGGATCGGATCGTGCGGCGGGGGATTGCCCATGTGGACGGCCCAGAAGGCCGTCTGCGTGTTCTTCAGTAGCTCGCCGAGATCGTTGAACGGCGGTGGCGCCTTCGGATAGGCGGGAGAGTAGGACCAGCTGAGGCCTCCGTCGACAATCGTCTTGCCGAGCCCCAGTGCCAGGGTCACGACCCCGTCCGAGGGCTTGGCGTGGCCCGTGGGGTAGTAGTTGTGGGATCGCGCAACACCGGACACGCACGGGTAGAAACGATCATCGGCACGCTGGCCGACCACCTCCTGGATGATGACGGACATCTTTTCCGTGCCGGGTGGCCGGCCAATGGAGCTCAGGTAGCCCCTGGCCTCGGCGAAGAATGTTGTTGCATAGACGAACTTGACGGCCTCATCGAGGCGGATGAACCGGGCGTCCTCCTCGATCTCGTTGTTCGGGATCATCTTCGTCCCGTATACGCCGGCGAAGGGGTGGTCGAGGTCGTCCTCGAGCAAGCTCGACGAGCGCACCGCCAGCGGCGTGTTAACGCTGGAGATTAACCCTCGAAGGTCGCCGACGTGTTCTGCCGGCAGCTCCGCGCGCTGGATCACGTGCCCGATGCGGTCGTCCGGGAGATCGGAAGAAACGATGTTCTCGAGGTGGTTCCGCTCGATGAAGCTGTCGAAGATGTTGCTCGCCAGGACAGTGCTGGTCGGTACCGAGACCTCGACGTAGGGAAACTCGTCCGGATCGAGCTTGGCGAGAATCTCCTCGCGCACCCGAAGCAGGCCCGAGGCCTTGCCGCCGAGAGCACCGTCGCCGATCCGCGTGAAGGTGTCCTTTGCACCGAAGAACTCACGGTCGAATCGCGGAACGTCAGATGGCCCTGCAGTCATGTGATTCGAAATCCGCCCAAGTTTTGAGTTATGAGTTTTGAGTTTTGAGTTCGCGCCACCCGTTGCGGTCTCGAGGGGAGGGCGAGTGGCGACTCAAAACTCAAAACTGAAAACTCAACACTCATTTAAAGCCATCCCCGCTCTTTGCACTGCCTCGCCACCCGGTCGATGGCAATCACCAGCGCCGCGTCACGCATTGTCAACGACTTGGAGGAGGACAGGTCGGAAACCGCGACGAACGCGGCAGTCAGCGTGCGATCGAGCTTGCTGAGGACCTCGGAGAGGGGCCAGTAGTAGTTCATGTTGCTCTGCACCTGCTCGAAGTAGCTGCAGGTGACGCCGCCCGAGTTCGCCAGAATGTCGGGTATGACGAATATTCCACGGGAGAACAACCGCGCTTCGGCGTCGGGAGTGGTCGGCCCGTTTGCACCCTCGGCGACGATGCGTACGCGCTCGGAGACCGAGCCGACGTTGTCTTCAGTGATCTGATACTCCAGGGCAGCGGGGATCAGGATGTCGACCTCCTGCGACAACCACGCGTCGCCTTCGAGGACCTCGTAGCCGAGATCTCTCGCTTTTGACGGATTGACGTTGCCGAGACGATCGGATGCCTGGCGCAGCTCTTCGAGGTCTATGCCGTCGGCCTTGCGGTAGGCAGCCGGGGCGCCCGCCTCCGGATCCCAGCTCGAGACGCAGGTCACGGTGCCGCCGATCTGGTGGTAGAGCTGGATCGCGTGCTGGGCAACCGTGCCGAACCCCTGCACGCTGGCGGCGGTTGCGGAAACTTCGATGCCCAGCTCCTTGAGGGCTTCTCTCAGGTTGTAAACGAGGCCGTATCCGGCCGCCTCGAGGCGACCGAGCGATCCGCCGGCGCCGAGGGTCTTGCCGGTGATGGCACCCGGGATACGGTTGCCGCGCAGCGCCTCATACTCGTCGAGCATCCAGGTCATGTGCTGGCCCGATGTCATGACGTCGGGTGCCGGAACATCACGCTGGGGACCGATATTACGGGCGATCCGGCGTATCCAGGCACGGCAAATCCGTTCGATCTCGGCGGTGCTCAAACGGTGAGGATCGCAAACGACGCCGCCCATGCTCCCGCCGAGGGGGATGTCGACGACGGCGGTCTTCCAGGTCGTCCACATGGCGAGGGCCCGCACCGTGTCGATCGTCTCCTGCGGATGAAAACGTACTCCGCCCCAGGCGGGTCCGCGGGCGTCGTTGTGCTGGACTCTGAAACCGTGAAAAACCTCGATCGTGCCATTGTCGAGCCTCACTGGAAGGGTCAATCGGTGCTCATGGGCGGGGCAGCGAAGGAGTGCTCTCGTCGGCTTATCGAGCGCCATAAGGTCGGCGAGGCGATCGAACTGCGCGAGAGCGTCGGTGAAGGCGTTGTAGGAGGGTAGGTCGTTCATTGTAGGGTCTCCGTCAAGTTCATGATCGCACAGCCGACAAATTCAGAATTCGGAGTCCGGAATTCGGAATGCCGCTCGGCCATCCCGTCGGGTTCAAGATATGGTGGCGGAAAACTCCGAATTCAGAATTCCGACTTCCGAATTCAAAAACGGCGGCCCCGCAGGACCGCCGTGTTCAGCTCATTCAGTCTTGGGCCGCCGTTTTTCTAGACGAGCCCCTGATCGATCATCGCGTCGGCGACCTTGACAAACCCGGCGATGTTCGCGCCGACCACGTAGTTGCCAGGCTGATCGTATTCGGCAGCGGTGGTGACGCAGGCTTCGTGAATACGGTTCATGATCTCGCGCAGGCGGTTGTCCACCTCCTCGCGGGTCCAGGAAAGGCGCTGGCTGTTCTGCGACATCTCGAGGCCGGATACCGCGACACCACCGGCGTTGGCGGCCTTGCCGGGACCGTAGAGGATCTTCTTCTCGATGAAGAGCTCGACGGCTTCCGGAGTCGAGGGCATGTTGGCGCCCTCGGATACTACGAAGCACCCGTTGTCCAGTAGCGTCTTGGCGTCGTTCTCGTCGAGCTCGTTCTGAGTGGCGCAGGGCAGCGCGATCTCGCACTTCACGTTCCACACGCCGGTGCCCTCCTGGTAGGTGACGCCGGAGAACTTGTCGGCCAGCTCGCGGATCCGGCCGCGGCGGATGTTCTTGAGGTCCATCAGGTCGTCCCACATTTCCTTGGTTAAACCGTCTTCAATGACGACGAAGCCCGAGGAGTCGGAGAGAGTCACGACCTTGGCGCCGAGCTCGAGGCACTTCTCGGCGGCATACTGGGCAACGTTCCCGGAACCCGAAATGGCGACCCGCTTGCCGTCGAAGCTGTCGTCGCGGGTGCCCAGCATGTCCTGCGCAAAGTAGACGCAGCCGTAGCCGGTAGCTTCCGGACGAATCAGGCTGCCGCCCCAGTTGAGGCCTTTCCCGGTCAGAACGCCCTCGAACCGGTCCCTGATGCGCTTGTACTGACCGAATAGGAAGCCGATCTCGCGGCCACCGACGCCGATGTCACCGGCCGGAACGTCGGTGTCAGCGCCGATGTGACGGCAGAGCTCGGTCATGAAGCTCTGGCAGAAGCGCATCACCTCGTTGTCGGACTTGCCCTTCGGGTCGAAGTCCGAGCCACCTTTGCCGCCGCCCATCGGGAGGGTGGTCAGGGAGTTCTTGAAGACCTGCTCGAATCCGAGAAACTTCAGAATGCCGAGGTTAACGGTCGGATGGAAGCGGAGTCCGCCCTTGTACGGCCCGATGGCAGAGTTGAACTCGACACGGTAACCCTTGTTGACCTGGACCTCGCCCCGGTCGTCCATCCACGGCACGCGAAAGAGGATGACCCGCTCCGGTTCGACGATCCGTTCGAGGATGCGATGATCGAGGTACTTGGTGTGGCGCTCGAGTACCGGCACCAGGGATTCCACGACCTCCTGTACGGCCTGGTGGAACTCCGGCTCACCCGGGTTTCGCGCAACCACGCCGCGCACAAACTGCTCAGCAAAAAGTTTCTCGACTGGACGCATGGGCCCTTCCTCCTGCGTTTTGGGATTTCAATCAACGACGAATCGACGTCTCGTTGACGCCGAGGAGAATACTTCACGGTGTCGAGGCTTGCAAGGGTTTTGTGACTGAGTTCACAAATGGATTGAGCGCGGCCTTTCGATCCCGATCCTGTTCCCGAACCCCATACCGCTGTCCACCTCTGAAAGAGGCAGAGGAATCAAGACAGACTCCGCTATTCCGTCTTTTGCCAATTGTCTCGGGAGCGGGAATGGGAATGGGAGCGGGATCGGATCTACGACTCCAAAATCACCCCCCGACTGCTTGATCCGTCAACCAGGACCTGGGCCGGCTGATCGAGCCGGATGTGGCGAATGACTCCATCCAGCGCCTCACCGAAGAGTTCCTGACGGTCGAGCCAGTCCCAGTTGATGACCCCGCTCTGGTCCTGGGTGTGGACACCGAAGAAGGCGACGCCGAAACAGGTCAGGTTGTGAAAGAAGTGGGAGCCGAGCGAGGGCTCGACCTGCAGATCTGCAAAATCGGTTTCGACGATCGCGCGCACGGTCGAGATTTGCGGCCAGGTGACGGGAATGCCGAGCCAGGAGTCACGTGAGCCCCAGCGTCCCGGCCCGATGAGGATCGACTGTCTTCCTTCGCGACGGAGCACGCGGTTGATCCGTTCGATGGATGAGGCCGCTTCGGTGGTCTGTGACCGGTCCATGCGACGCGCATCGACGACGACGAGATCGGATATGGTTTCGCGCCTCCCGTGACCGAGGGCGACGTCCGAGCGGACGAATGCCCGTTGAGCAATCGACTCGTCGAGTTCGAGGTCGAGTTCGACATCCGTGTCCTCGAAAACCATTGGCCGAAGCTGAAGGACGTTCAAGACCTGGCGTTGCCCCAGTCCCGGTTTGATATCCGCCGCGAACTCGATTTCGGCTGGGCTCGCGATGCCGTTCTGGCAGACGCCGAGAAGGCGATCCAGAATGTCGGGCAGTGGCATGATCCGTCCCTGGAGGATCGGCGCGAAGGAGATGATCGGCGAGCCCCGATCGTCGAGCCCCGGGATGATCCGGTCGTTGGCACGGTCATAAGTGGAGACGATGGTTGACGCTGCACCGTCGCGCACCGCTTCGATGACCTCGTCGTGAACCAGATTCACATCGGTCCGGACGCCCGGAATCACGTCATTCCTCGACATGTCGAGAGCATAGAATCGTCTTTGGGCATTTCGCAGGATGTCCTTGACGGCGGAGAACTGCGGTAGGACCTGTGGCTGGCGAGGGCAGAAGCGGAGGGCCTCGAAACCCTCGACCACGGATTTGCCGAGCCCGAGGGCAACCTGAACAACGCCGTCCTCCGATTTCATCTCACCAAACGGGTAAAAGTTGTAGGAAGCGGCCACGCCCGAGAAGGTCGGATAGAAGCGGTCGCCATGACGGCTGCCGACCAGGCGCTGGATCAGCACCGCCATCAGTTCCTCTTCGATTCGAAAGGGAGTCGTCTCGAGGTAGTCGCGCGCATTCTGGAACAGGGTCGAGGCGTAGACGACCTTGATCGCCTCGAGCAGCTGCGCCAGTCGCACGTCGAGCGAGGGGTGGTTGTTGGGAAGCATGATGGTGGCGTAGACGCCGGCGAAGGGCTGGTAGACCGAGTCCTCGAGGATGCTGGAAGAGCGCACCGCGATCGGTTCGCAGACTCTCTCGAGAAAGGCGCCGAGATCTGACCGGAGTGCGTGCCGAAAGCGGCTGCGACGTATGTAGTCGAGCACCTGCTGGTCTGTCATTTCACTCGCGCGGGTAACGAAACCGCGGAGCCGGTTATCTTCGAGAAAGTCCTCGTAGATGTCCGACGCGAGGGCCACGGTCTGTGGGACCGCGACCTCGACCTCATCGGTGTCCAACACCTGGCGGGCGAGGATTTTGTGCATGAAGGCGAGCCCTCGCCCCTTGCCGCCGAGGGACCCGGTTCCGATCTTGGAAAATGCCGCGAAATCGTTGAAGGTCTCGCCCTTGAAATCGGTGATGACGTGCTGCTGGATTTCTCGCAGGTAGCCGGTGATCGTCGTGATGAGATAGCTTCTCAGATCCGCCGGAGATTCGAATTCGGTGACTGTGCGTGGTCTCAGATTCGTGGCGAGTTCGAACTCGGTGCGCGCCTTGAACCAGGCCGAAAAATGATTGCGGCTGGCGTGGAACACGAGCGAGTCGTCCGGTACCTCCGGTAGCACGCGCAACATCTCCCGGACGTCGGCAGCGCGGGCAATCGGGGTCCCATCCGGCATCTTGAAGACGAAATCGCCGAATCCGAAGTTCTCGAGGATGTACTCGCGGAGGTCCTCGAGAAGGTGGGGCGACTTTTTGCTCATGAACTGAGCGCCGATCTCCTCGGCTCTGGCGCGATGCTCGGATTCCATCGACTGGACGAGGATCGGCAGATCCTCGTCGTCTTCGCGGATCCTCTTGGCGAGGGCGATCCCGGCCTCGTAGTCGAACTCGCCCCCACGGGGAAACGAGACATCGGTGATGATGCCGAGAATCCTGCCGTTGTATCGCTCGTAGAGCTCCCATGCCTCCTCGTAGTCCTGCGCCAGCAGGATCTTCGGCCGCGCCCGGATGCGCAGCAGGCGGTGGGAAAGGTTGATGCCCTCGGACATCAGGCGGCCGGTCTGGCTGGTGATCTCGGTGTAGAAATGAGGCAGGTAGACCGAGTAAAAACGGGGCTCGTCCTCGACCAGGATGATGCCCTGTACGCCGCCGACCAGGATGTCGTGTTCAGCGTTGCGGCGGTCCTCGATCTGCTTGATCATCGCCAGCAGCGACTGGACGTTGCCCTGCCAGAGAAAGGTCCAATCGAGCTCTCCGCCCTTCCGCAGGTCCTCCAGCCACGGCAGCTCCCAGGCGTGTGCTGCGATCAGGCCGACAGGGAGCCTGGGACGATCCTGCTTGATCAGGTGGACGAGATTACCGATCTCCATGTCCGGCAACCGAGGCGTGGTGATGACCATGTCGAAGTTACGTTCCTCGATCAGACGCAGAGCCTCGGCTGCGTTGGATGCGCGCGTGAATCGGGGTGCGAAACGAAGGTTGAGATCGAGGTTTCGATACTCCTCAATGACCAGCTCGGTGAGCTGACCGTCCTCTTCGAGAATGAACGAGTCGTAGTGCGAGGCGACGAGGAGAATCTCGATCACGCGGTACTTCATCAGCGCCGAGAACTCCTCGGTGTTCATGCCGTACCGGCTGGTGAGCTCTATCGAGTTGTCGGGCATCGCATTTCGCTCAGGTCCAAATTAGCAGAAAAACGCACAAACGTTTGAACGTTCAACGTTAAACGTTGGAGGTCGCAGCACCAACGTCGGCTGGGGGACCTGATGGTTGAGAGCCGATGGTGGATAGCTCGTTACTCGACCCACTCGGTCACAAAAACATTCGTTTCGCCCGGCTTGGAGTTGTGGCGGTTGGAGCAGAAGGCGAAGGTGGTGCCGTTCGGGGCCCACATCGGGAAGCCGTCGAAGTTCTCGGTGAAGGTGATCTGTTCGAGGTTGGAGCCATCGAGATCGACCATCCAAAGGTTGAACTCGCGACCCGAAGGATCGCCGTAATTGCTCGAGAAGATGATCTTTTCGCCCGACGGGTGGAAGAAGGGCGCGAAAGAAGCGACGCCGAGGTCGGTGACTTGGCGCTTGTTGGAGCCGTCCGCGTCCATCAACCAGATCTCGAGCTTCGAGGGGCGGACGAGACCATCGGCGAGGAGCCGTTGGTAATCCTCGATCTCGGCCGGGTCGGAGGGGTGGCGTGTACGGTAGACGATCTTCGTGCCGTCGGGCGAGAAGAAGGGACCGCCGTCATAGCCAATCTCGTCGGTCAGACGGACAATATCGGAGCCGTCGAGGTTCATGGAGTAGATGTCGAGGTCGCCGTCCCGGGTGGAGGTGAAGACTATGCGGTCGCCGGTCGGGGAAACGGTGGCCTCTGCGTCGTAGCCGGGGCTGTCAATCAGCTTGGTGATCTCCGACCCGTCGGGACGGGAGCGGTAGATATCGTAGGAGTCGTAGATCGGCCACACGTAACCCTGGCTGTGGTCCGGCACCGGCGGGCAATCAGGCGAGCCCTCGTGGGTCGAGGCATAGATGATCCATTGGTCGCCGGGCAGGAAGTAGGCGCAGGTGGTGCGCCCGAGGCGGGTCGAGGCGATCGACGGCTCGGCAGTCTCGGTGTCGAGCACGAAAATCTGATCGCACTCATAGGGCGGCCGTGTGGACTGAAAGATGAGCTTGTCGCCGGCGAAGGAGAAATAGGCCTCGGCGTTTTCGCCACCGTCGGTCAGCATCCGAAGTTTGCTGAAATGGGTTTCCCGGGGATCCGGCTCGATGATCCGAGGCAGGGTGGAAGACAGGTCGGCAACCCTTTCCTCTCGAGCGGTTTCCTCCGCCTGTTGCCCGCAGGCCGCGGTCAGCAGAGCAAGAATGACGGTCATCAGGGTGGCGAGATTCAGTTTCATTATTCCTCCAGGCCGAGTGATCCTCTCATGAGATTCGCGATGTGACAAATCCATGACATTCTGCGTGATTTCCATACTCGGGTGGTGGGTGGGAACGTTGAACGTTGAACCCTAAACGTTTGAATGTTCCGCTCGCCCGCCCGCTTGCGCCCGTACCTCGGTCACCCTTCGAGAGCCAGCAGGAGAGGCTGCTCGAGGGTGTCCTTGAGCTTTGCCAGGAACCTGGCTGCGTCGGCGCCATCGACGATGCGGTGGTCGTAGGTCAGCGACAGCGGCATCATCAACCGCGGGCGGAATCCTCCCTCGTGCCACTGCGGCTGGATCCGCCCGCGCGAAACGCCGAGAATCGCCACCTCCGGCCAGTTGACGATCGGCGTGAAGGCGGTGCCGCCGATGCCGCCGAGGTTGGAGATTGAAAAGGTCCCGCCCTGCATCTCGTCCGGCTTGAGCTTCTTGGAGCGCGCACGATTCGCCAGATCGTCGAGCTCGATTGAAATCTCGGTCAGGCTCTTGGTGTCGGCCTCGCGGACCACGGGGACCAGCAGACCGCGCTCGGTGTCGACGGCGACGCCGATGTTGACCGAATAGCGGAAGATAATCTCCTGCCGCGCCATGTCGACCGCGGCGTTGAGGATTGGGTGGGATTTGAGGACCGCGGCGACGATCTTGACCAGCACGGCGGTCATGGTGAGCTTGCCGCCGGCTGCCGCCACCCGCTCCTTGTAGGCCTTGCGAAACTGCTCGAGATCGGTGATGTCAACGATTTCGTGGTTCGTGACCTGCGGGACTGTTGCCCACGCGCGGGTCAGGTTTTCAGCCGTGACCTTTCGCACCTTGGTCATTGGTTCCCGGTGGACGGGCCCGAATCGCTCCAGATCCGGCAACTCGAGAGCGGGTGCCGTACCGGGTGAAGCACTGCCAGTAGACAGGAGTCTGTTGGTCTCGGCCTTGACGTCATCGATCGAAATGCGGCCTCCGGGGCCACTGCCATCGACGTTCGACAGATCGATCCCGACCTCTCGCGCGAATCGACGGACGGACGGTGCCGCCGGAATGAGTTTCTTGAATTCGGATTTCGGTATTCGCATTTCGGGATGCGCGCCGCCCACAGATTTCGAATTTCGAATTTCGAATTTCGAACTTTCCTCACCCTCCTCTTCCCCTTTACTGCTCTGCTCCTCTTCGTCGCGCTCCTCTGCCTCTTTTCCGTTTTTCTCCTCTGCTCCTTCGGGAGCGGGATCGGGCTCCGCCTCGGGGCTTCGTCGGGATGAGTCGGGTTCGGGATCGGGATCGGTTTCAACCGCGCTCTCGTCTTCGACGCTCTCGAGGGTCACGATTGGGGCGTTTTCGCTGAGGACATCACCCTCCTTGACGTGGACCTCGGTCACCGTGCCTGCGGCGGTCGATGGCACCTCGACGGAGGCCTTCTCGGTCTCGACCTCGATCAGTCCCTGGTCGACCTCGATGAGGTCGCCCACCGAGACCAGGACTGCCACGACATCGACACTGTCAACGCCTTCGCCGAGCTCGGGGAGATGAATATTCGTCGTCGCCATCACGGACTCCTCAGACGGTCACCGGGTTCGGTGCATCGGCATCGATGCCAAACTCGGCGATCGCGGAATCGACAACTTTTCGATCGATCTTGCCGTCCTCGGCCAGCGCGTCGAGGGTCGCGACGACAATCGACTCGGCGTCCACCTCGAAGAATCGGCGCAGGGCGGCGCGGCTTTCGGAACGGCCGAAGCCATCGGTGCCGAGGGCTACCGGCGGCCGGGGGAACCATGTGCTGATCGAGTGGGGGAGGGCCTTGACGTAGTCGGACGCGATCACGTACACGCCCTCGGTATTGCCGAGGCAGCGCTCGATCCAGGTTTCCTTGCGGGCTTCCTCGGCACGGAATCGGTTATACCGATCGCAGTCGGCGCCGTCCGTGAAAAGCTCCTTGAACGACGTGATACTCCAGACGTCGGCTGCCACGTTGAACCGTTCGCCCAGGATCTCCTGCGCCCTGAGAACCTGGTTGAGGATGGCACCACTTCCGAAGAGATGTGCCTGGAGCTGCGCACCGTCATGATTGGACGGCCTGAACTTGTACATACCTCTGAGGATGCCCTCCTCGCAGTCAGCGGGCTGAACGGGCATCGGATAGGGCTCGTTTTCGACGGTGATGTAGTAGAAGACGTCCTCCTGCTCCGCGTACATGCGGCGAATTCCGTCTTTGATGATGGCGGCGAGCTCGAACGCAAACGCGGGATCGTAAGCCTTCAGGTTCGGCACCGGATAGGCAAGCAGGTGGGAGTTTCCGTCCTGGTGCTGGAGGCCTTCGCCGTTCAGGGTGGTTCGTCCCGCCGTACCGCCGATCATGAAACCTCGGCTTCTCATGTCTCCCGCCGCCCACACCAGATCGCCGATCCTCTGCATGCCGAACATCGAATAGAACACGAAGAAGGGGATCGTGTTGATGCCGTGGGTCGCGTGGGCGCATCCGGCGGCGATGAAGGAGCTCATCGATCCGGCCTCGGTGATGCCCTCCTCGAGGAGTTGCCCGTCCTTGGCCTCGTGGTAATACATCAAGGTGTTGGCGTCCACCGGTTCGTAAAGCTGTCCGGCGTGGGAGTAGATACCGATCAGCCGGAAGAGGGATTCCATTCCGAAGGTCCGTGCCTCGTCGGGGATGATCGGCACGATCAGCTTGCCGAGCTGCTGGTCCTTGAGCAACTTGGTGAGAATGCGCACGAAAACGCCGGTCGTCGAGATGTCGCGGCCGTCGGAACCCTCGGAAAACTCTGCGAAGAGCGTATCCGGAGGCGGGTTGAGGGGCTCACACCGCACGCCCCGGGTTGGAACATGACCACCCAGCTTCGCCCGGTGTTCCTGCAGATAAACGAGTTCGGGGCTGCCCTCTGGTGGACGGTAGAAGGTCGCGTTTCGCGCCTCCTCGTCCGACAGGGGAATCCCGAAGCGGGTTCGGAACTCGAGTAGCTCATCCTGCGCGAGCTTCTTCTGCTGGTGGGTGATGTTGCGCCCCTCGCCTGACTCACCGAGCCCGTAGCCCTTGATGGTGCGGGCGAGAATGACCGTCGGCTGACCCGTGTGCTCGATCGCCGCCCTGTAGGCCGCGTAGACCTTGGTCGGGTCGTGACCCCCGAGCCGCAGACGACGGAGCTGTTCGTCCGACATGTCTTCGACCATCTCTGAGAGTTCCGGATACTTGCCGAAGAAATGTTCGCGGACGTACGCGCCATCCGATGTCGAGTACTTCTGGCTTTCACCATCGACGACCTCACCCATCCGCCGAACCAACAATCCCTGATCATCTCTGGCGAGCAGCGGGTCCCAGTCTTCGCCCCAGATGACCTTGATGACGTTCCAGCCGGCGCCGCGGAAATGGCCCTCGAGCTCCTGGATGATCTTGCCGTTTCCGCGCACGGGCCCATCGAGCCGCTGCAGGTTGCAATTGACCACGAAGATCAAATTGTCGAGCTTCTCCCGGCCCGCCAGTGAGATCGCGCCGAGGGCTTCGGGTTCGTCGGTTTCGCCATCGCCGAGGAAGGCCCAGACCTTGTGATCGGATTTCGGGTGGAGGCCGCGATCCTCGAGGTAATGATTGAAACGTGCTTGGTAAATGGCCATGATCGGTCCGAGCCCCATCGAAACGGTGGGGAACTCCCAGAAGTCGGGCATGAGCCACGGGTGGGGGTAGGATGACAGGCCGCCACCCAAGCCGTCCCGTAACTCGCGGCGGAAGTTGAAAAGATGCTTTTCGCTGAGACGGCCTTCGAGGTACGCGCGCGCGTATATGCCGGGCGAGGCGTGGCCCTGGAAATAGATCTGGTCGCCGTCATAGTGCTCTCCCTTGCCGTGGAAGAAGTGGTTGAAGCCGACCTCGTAGAGGGTAGCGGCCGATGCGTAGGTCGAGATGTGGCCGCCGATACCGTCCTCCTCGAGGTTGGCCCGAACCACCATCGCCATCGCATTCCAGCGGACGAGACTCTTGATGCGGCGCTCGATTTCACGGCTTCCAGGGTACGGCGGCTGGTGGGAGACCGGAATCGAGTTGATGTGCGGAGTGGTCGCCTTGAACGGAATCGCCACCCCGGCCTTCCGCGCGTGGATTCGAAGATCTTCGAGAAGGTGGCGAACGCGTTCGGGTCCTCCGTGATCGAGGACCCAGTCCAGTGACTCCAGCCACTCGCGGGTCTCGATCGCGCTGTTGTTCTCGCTTGAGATGTCAGCCTCGGTGCCGTTGCTCATGTTGACCTCTGGGTGCTGGTGTCGCGACGCCCTGACCGGGCTCATTCTCATAACAACCGAAACGGCGAACGTGTTTCAATTGAGCGTGGTCTTCTCACCAGGTGTCTACTGCGGCCGGCGAATGGCAGCCATCTGCCGTGCTTTTCGCAAATCGTGCTCCTCTCCCCGCCGACAACAGCGCAAGGTGGCCGAGGGCTCGCCTGAAGGCGAGCCCATTGGACGCGCGCTGGTGACGGTGAGACACAAGCGCCGAAGGCGCGCCGTAACGCAGTGCAACTACGCCTGCGTCGCTCGATTTGTGAAAAACACAAAAACTCACTACCCTTCGCCGCCCTCGTTACGAAACCTGGTGAGATGACCGGGTAAGACTGAAGATAGTAGCAGGAAATGACCAACGCCGGGAAGTTGAGAGTTGCGAGTTAAGAATTAAGAGGGGTCGTCAATTCGTTCGTGGTTGATCTGTCAGGATGGGTAAAACTCTAAGCTCTGAATTCTTGAACTCTGAATTCTCAGGTGGCAGCGCCGGGTCGCGCGGCCGAGCCTTGCATGCGATCGGCGAGAATCTTCGCGAGGTGATTGGGGTGACTGGCTGTCCTTTCGAGCAGACTCTCGGCGACCTCTCGCGGCAGTGGTGGCGCGATGAAGTACCCCTGGACCATGTTGACGTCGAGGTCGACCAGCGCCTCGAACTGCGACCGCGTCTGTACACCCTCTGCGACCGTGTCCTTGCCGAGATTCTTGGCGAGGGTGACAATCGTGCGCACGATCTCGGAACTTTCCTCGTCCTCGAGCATGCGCGAGACGAAGGAGTAGTCGATCTTGAGGGTGTCAATCTCGAAACGCCTCAAGTACGCGAGGGAGGAGTATCCGGTACCGAAGTCGTCGATACTGATTGCAATGTCGAGGGCACGAAGTTGCTCGAGCACCGCCGACGCGTACTGCGCGTTTTCCATGAGCACGCTTTCGGTAACTTCGAGCTTGAGGCTCTGACCGTAGAGCCCGCTATTGCGAAGAATCAGGTCGATACCAGCGACGACGTCCGGCCGCATCAACTGAGTCGTAGAGAGGTTGACCGACATCGTGGTGCGACTGTGGGCCCGGTACTTCTGGTGCCAGTTGCGCAGTTGCTTGCAGGCCTCCTCGGCCACCCAGCGGTCGAGCTGAATGATGGCGCCCATCTCCTCGGCGACCGAGATGAAATCACCCGGCATCAGAAGCCCCCGCTCGGGGTGCTGCCACCTGACCAAGGCCTCGAAGCCGGCGATATGGCCATCGCCGATTGCGACGATCGGCTGGTAAAAGACCCTGAACTCCTGGCGGGCGAGCGCGCGGCGCAGATCGTTTTCGAGACGCAGGGTTGCCACCACCTGCCGGTGCATCTGATCGTCGAACACGACGAAGCTGTTGCGGCCCTGCGCCTTCGCTCGATACATCGCGGTGTCGGAGTCACGGAGTAGATCGTCCGGGCGTTCACACTCCGGGCTCCAGAGGGCGATTCCGATGCTGATCGTGGCAAAGACCTCGTTACCGTCGAGGTCGAACGGCACCTTGAATTCCTCTTGAATCCTTTCCGCCGCCACTGTTGCACCGCGGATATCCTTGATGTCTTCGACCAGGATCACGAACTCGTCACCGCCGAAGCGAGCAACCGTGTCGCCCGGTCGGCACGCCTTCTCGACACGTTCGGCGATCGCTTTCAGCAGCTTGTCTCCATGCATGTGCCCGAGGCTGTCGTTGACATTCTTGAATCGATCGAGGTCGAAAAAGAGCACGGCGAAACCCTGATCCGGGTCGCGCTGGGCTCTGGCAAATGCGTGGCGGAGCCTGTCGACGAGCACCGCCCGATTGGGCAGGCCGGTTAACGGGTCCTGGAGGCCCGAGCTGCGAACCGTTTCTTTCGCCTGGGCGTCCTGATCGATGTCGATCTGCCGGCCGACGGCACGTATCGCCCTGCCATTCGAATCTTCGACAACCTCGCCGCGGGTCAGCATCCAGCGGTATTCACCGCTCTTGGTCAACATTCGGTACCGCTGCTCGATGACCGAGATCTCTCCGGCGATGCCCGCATCGAGGATAGCGCGCAGCCTCGTGAGATCCTCGGGGTGCACCCGGCTGAGCCAGCTCTCCAGTGTGTCCTCGATCTCTCCTGGCGCATAGCCCAGCATCTCCTTCCACCGATCGGAGAAATGCACGGACTCGGTGGCGAGATCGAGGTCCCAGATGCCGTCGTCGAGGCCTCCGCTGGCAATCAGGAAGCGCTGATATTCCTGTTGCATCTCCTCCTGCAGAGTACGCAGGTCGTCCAGCTCCCGCAGGCGCATCTCGATCAGGCTCAACCGGGTCGCCAGGAGCTTGTGGTCGAGGGGCAACATTACGAAGTCGCTGACACCGAGCTCGAGAATATCGGCCAGGTTCACAGTGGCATCGTGGGGTACGAGGGCGAGAACAGCGCAGGAATCGATTCCGGGAGCCGGGTTGAGCGAGGTCGCCAGCTTGGAGGCCGTCTGATGCCCCATGCTCCAGTCGATGATGGCCAAGTCGGGAATGTTCTTCCGCGCCGAGTAACGCACCGCCCACGGGTTGCGTTGGTGTGTCGGGAGGTAGCCTCGATCACTCAGCAGACCGCAGAGCTCGTCCCCGAGCTCGTGGTCTCCGGTGCACACCAGAGCTTCGCGCTTTCTATCCTCGCGCGAACGCACGAGACGCCCCTCCTGCGATGGAGGAGGCTGTCGTTTTCGCCAGAAATCAAGGCTGAACGGTGCCATCACACCTTTTCTGGCCGAACCTTTCGGTCCGGTCCGAAGCTACTCTCCGGTCAAGAAGCAAGCACATGCCTACCGATTTAAGTCTAGCATCGACGGCCTGCAATCAGCGAGGTCACAATCGTCGGAAGTGTCCAAATAGAGAGGTTTTGCGGCTTGAAAAGGTGAGTCGACGCCGATTGAAAGGCAGATGGTTTGCAAGCCTCGCGTGTAAACTCTGGAGATGAAGCGCACCCGACGCCTCCTCGGCATAGCCGTCGTGACCCTGGTGGGGTTGCTGGTCGCGTTGCTCCTCGTCATCCATCTCCCCGGCGTTCAACGGGCAGTCTGGGAGCGCGTGACGGCCTCGATCGAGGAGGCCAGCGGATGGCGAGTCGAGAGCGAACAGGTGTCTTTCAGAGTCCTGCCGACGAGGTTCAGGGCCTCAAATCTCGAGCTGACGACGGGTGGTCGCCGCGTCGCATCGATCGAGAACCTCGAGGCGACATGGCGGTGGCGGAAAGTCGTTTCAGCACCGTACAGACTTGAAACGCTACTCGTCGACGGCGTGCGACTCGATCTTGATGCGCTTCCAGGACGCTCGGAGTCGGCCGGTTCGAAGTCAATCGGCCCGCTGGATTTCATCGAGGTTCAAGAGCTGCGTATTCGAAAAGTGGCCGGTGCGGGATCGATCGCCGAAACCGAAGTGGTCGTCGACGGGCTGAACGTCGAGAGTCGCCTGGTGTCCGGATCCGTCACGGCAACCCTGTCAGCCGATCAGTTGACCCTCGACAGGGCTGGCCGGGTATTCGATCTGGGCGTGGTGGCCGCTGAGGTTGCTGGATCAGCGGAAGGGCTGCGGGTGACGGGTCTCGAGCTCGATTCACCGGCGGTCAGCGTGCAGGTCAGCGGAGAGGTTTCGTTCGACTCCGGGGTGGCCGGCGAATTCCAGGTGAGGACAGGGGTCGATGTGGCAAATCTCGCAAGCTGGTGGGATCCGAACCTCGCGACCGGCCTCCAACCCTCGGGGCACCTCCAGCTCGAGGGCTCGGTGGCCTTCGGCGGGGACGCCGGGCCGAGGATCGACCTCGAACACCGCGGCGATGCGATTCGAGTTGCGGGCTACGACCTCGGAGAGATCGGCTTCTCCCTGGTCGATAGCGTGCCGAGTGTAAGACTGGCACATCAGGAGTGGGGCCGAGCCGAGCTGATGTTCTCGGGACCGGGCGCCGTGGTCGTCAGGGCATCCCTGAAAGAGGCGCCTGTCGATGATCTGCTGACGCTCGCCGCCCCGCGTGTCGCGGACCTGGTCGGGCGGCCCACGAACGTCAGCGGTGAGATCGACGGAACGCTCACCTATCCAGTCGTTGCCGACCTTCTCGCCGGCCACTTCGACCTCGTCGTGCATTCGCCGAGGGGCAGAATGGCCATTCGCGCCGCGGGGGGGGAGAGCTCCTGGCGGCTGGAAGAGCTCGAGGTCCTCGCTGCCGGAACCGAGATTCATGCGAGCGGAACTGTTGACGCCGAATCCGGCATCGATCTTCGAGCCGATCTCACCTCGGCCGCCCCGACACGGATGCTCGAACCGTTCGAGATGTCGATGCCGTCGATCGAAGGAGACCTGGTCGCCGGAGGGCCTCTCGAAGGTGAGGTGACGATGAGCGGTCCGCTGACGGCACCCCATTTCTCGGGTTCTCTCGAATGGCGCGAACCGGAAATCGCGGGACGTAGTTTTTCGGCTCTGACCGCTACGCTCTCGGGTTCCACCGAATCCCTCGATTGGGGGGTCGAGCTGTCACTCGCTCCAGGAGCTTCATGCGTCGCGTCCGGATGGGCGCAACCAATGGAGCGGAAGATCGCGGGCGACTGGGAGGTGCGGGCCGACGACCTCGCGGAGTTCGTGCCGTTGCTTGCGCCGTCGATGCAGTTGACTCTGTCGGGGGCCGTCACCGCGAACGGAGCCGTCGCAGCTGCGAATGCTTCATTTCGAGTGAATGGCGAGATCATCGGGTCGAATGTGCAGATCGGCAAGTGGGTGATCGACACCCTCGGGGCAACCTTTTTCGCCACACCTCAAATCGTCGATGTAAGCGAGATCTCAGTTGAAGCATATTCGGGCGTACTGACGGGCGCGATCTCGTTACCGGTTGCACAGCTCTCGGATCCGATCAACATCGACCTCAGCTGGTCTGACCTGGATCTGGCCGCGTTTCCGGTAGAAGTTCCTGCGGCAATAACCGGTGAGATGGCCGGCGAGCTGCACCTTGCTGGCAGTTTCGATCGTCCGCAGGGTGAGGCCGTCTTTTCATGGGTGCCTGTGGCCGAGGTTCCTCTGCTGGAAAGCCTGGTTCTGCGAGGCGAGCTCGCGGACGGCAAGCTGTCCGTATCCACGAAGCAGTTCGAAACGGTTTCCGGTCCCGGGACCATCCGGGCCGAGATTCCGTTTGGAGACCTCCCATTGCCGGAGTGGTTTTGGCCCGAGGCTCCGGGTGGTCCGGTCAGCGCGACAGTGCGAGCCGACGGCGTGAAATCGGGTCCGTTCCTCCAGGTCCTCGGTCTGGACGACTTTCAGGCGGAAGCCGAGACCGATCTGCGGGCGGAGATTGCGTGGGATCCGGCAACCGGGGAACGGCCAGAGCTGACGGTCGAGGCGAGAGATTTCAGGGTGTCGAACCTGCCCGGCGAGCTCGTCGCCGAGGGTCCGTTGGCGATCTCCGTGAAGGGCGAGCGTGTGGAAATAGAACCCTTTGTGCTTGCCGGGGAGGGCAGCCGGCTCGAGGGATCAGCGACCTATGATCCGGGTGCCGGACTGGTCCGGGGGCGGTTTCGAGCGCGGGTGGCACCGGCCGTGGCCAACATGCTGCCGTACCCGGTAGCGATCGACGAACCGATCGAGATCGGCGCCGACGTGCAGGTGCCGGCCGACCTGGCGACCGCAGCTGGCGGCGTACGGGGCCAGTTCACCGTGGATCACCGCGGCGGGCGGATCGTGGTTCGTGATCCGCCAGTGGAGGTCCGTGATGCACATCTGGTGGTGGACTACGGCGGTGGCGCCTTCGATATCACTGATGGCACCGCGATTGTCAACCACGGACAGGTGGACATCAGTGGTGGGTGGGACCCTGTAAGCGGCGAGGGCGTTGATCTGGAGTTCGACGGCGTGACTGTCATGGCCGCCGGCATCCTTTCGAAGTGGAACGGCAGGCTGGCGTTCGAGCCGCGTGAGGACCGCCTTGCCCACGTGTCGGGAGACATGACGCTGGTCGACGGTGTCTGGGACGAGAGGTTCGACGTCGCCGGCTTCCTGACGGCGGACGACTCGACGGTACCAGAGGACGATCTCCTGCACGACGTCAGCCTCGATGTGGTGGTTCGCGGACTGGCCGGAATCAGGGTCGAGAACAACCTCGGGCGGTTCGATGTCAACTGGGAGCAGTTACGGGTTGGCGGGACCGCCGCCGAACCCGTCCTTCTGGGCGAGGTGCAAATCGCGCCGGGCGGCGTACTGGCCCTGGCCGGGCACGAGGTCGAGGTCAGGCGCGGCGTGGCGGAGTTCACGGGAGATCCCGAGATCGACCCGGTTTTGGAAATCATCCCAGCAGCGGATTTGAACCTTGTTGGCGGCGAGGATGCAATCGGAGGAACAGTTTTTGCGACGCAGGGTCTCGCCCAGGGGCTCAGCAATGCGCTGGGATTCGAAAATGTGACGCTGAGACCGGCGGAGATCGCGGTTCAGACGGAGAGCGATCCGAGCACCCGATACATGGTCGGGCATCGATTGAGTCATCAATTCGCTCTCTTCCTGGCCACCAACCTTTCCGACGTCCAGGATCGCCTGACCATGATCCAGTACTGGAACATTCCGCATTTCGGGAGTCTCGCGCTGCAGGCGTATGAGGAAACGAAGGACGAGAGTCAAGGAGCCAACGTTTTCCAGAGATTCGAGTGGGGTGGGACGATATTGGACCAGGGTGTTCCCGAAATCCGCCGAATTCGCCTCGACGGCGACTGGCCGTTGTCCAAGCGAAGCCTTCGCAAGGCGACGCGTCTCCGCCGCGGGCAGCCGTACGACGATTTTCTCTTGTTCGTGGCGGCAGTGCGTATGGAGAGGCTGCTGGCGCAGAACGGCTATCAGAATGCTCGCGTGATTGGGATATCGGAAGGGGAGGAATCCTCACCGGTTCTCGCGTTCACCTGCGAGCCAGGCGAGCGACAGGTCGTGACTTTCGAGGGAGATGCATTGGCCAGGGATGTGGAACGCGAGGTCACGGCCCTGTACAGGCGACCGCCAATGAAGCGCCTTTCATTCGACAAGATGGAATCGGTGATTCGCCAAAACCTGGTCAGCGATGGCTATTTGGCACCCGAGATCTCCATCGAAGGGCTCGACGAAAAGATCGTCGTTGATGTGCTGAAGGGAGAGCCTTCTGATCTTCGCGGTCCCTTCCTCGACGGCGTGCCGGACGGTTCGATCGCGGTCGTTCGGGCAGTGCTGGATGCGCCGTCGGAGCTGGCCAACGCGGTCGTCCGGCCAAACATCGCGAGACGGCGCGTCGAACGGGTGTTGCAAAGGGCCGGCTATCTGGAGGCGCAAGTCACGGACTTTTTCACGCTTCCCGGAGACGACGGTTCTACGGAGGTCCATTTGGTGGTCGATGCCGGGGGTCGAACATCGATCGATTCGGTGGAGATTCTCGGAGACGATCCTCTCGGCGTGACCGAAGCGGAGGCCTTGGCGCTCGAGTCCGGAATCCCGCTCGACCGTGTGATGATCGATACCGCCGTCCGCGGCATTCGCAATACGTACCAGGAGGCGGGATATACGGACGTCAGCGTGGCGAGCACGGTCGAGGTCGATGCATCCGGGAAGCGGCGGCTTCAGGTCAATTTGGAGCCGGGGCCCAGACCGACCGTGAGAGAGATTCGTTTCGAAGGCAGGAGGTTCGTCTCGGAAGGCGTGCTCTCGAAGGGGGTGGCCCTGTCACCGGGCGATTTCGTGACCGAGGGAGAGTTGAATCAATCGGCTTCGGATATCGCTAACTTCTCGCCCATCGAGCGCGCGACTGTCGTGACGACGCCGATCGACGACTCCCAGGTGGATGTCGAGTTCGACGTCGTCGAAAAGGACCGCTGGACGGTCGAGGTGGGCGGCGGCTGGAGCACCGAGCGAAGCTTCGGCGCCGCCTTCGGCATTCGTGACGACAATCTGTTCGGGCGGGGGGTCGGCCTCAACCTTCGCGGTTCTCTGGATTCGAAGGAGCAGAAGCTGTACCTCTACGGCTCGATTCCGCCGCCGCCCGGCGGAAATCTCTCGTTCATATCGACGGTGGGTTACGCAACGGGAGACGCCCCGGATGATCCGGATTTTCTGGACCAGGACGAGTTCCTGGCCTCGCTGGAGGCGACCTACCGCCTGCCGAACGACATGCAGGTCGGGGGCTATTACCGTTGGACCAGGACCCGGACATACGAAAAGATCCCGGACGACTTTCTCCCGTTCGACATCACCGTTCGAGTGGGGACACTCGGGTTGCGATCGGTAGTGGACCGGTTCGATTTCTTCTTTGACCCGCGCAAGGGCTGGGGGCTGACCTCCGATTTCGGTTGGAGCGGTGAAGCCATCGGATCGGAGCTGGAGTATCTGAGCTGGCTGACGGGTTTCGGCCTCGCGCTGGAAACGTTTGCTGGTTCGACCTGGATGCAGACCGTGAAGATCGGCATCGCCGAACCCCTCAAGGGGACGAGCCTCGACACCGAGGCGAAGTTCTTTGCGGGAGGCCAATCGTCCGTTCGGGGTTTCGATCTCAACACTGTGGGACCGGTGACCTACGGCAGTGACGGCACCCTGGTTCCAGCCGGCGGCGCGGTGCTGTTCGTGCTCAACGAGGAGCTCAGAATCCCGGTGCTATGGGATCCGCTGAGACTCGCCATCTTTGCCGATGTGGGTCAGGTCTGGGAGACGCGGGAGGACCTGGACTTCGATTTCTCGGTGGGCGTCGGGATCGGCATCCGCTGGTCGACGCCGATAGGTCCTCTGTGGGCCGACGTCGCGTGGCCGGTCGCCAATATCGGCATCAGCTCGACGAAGCCGAAGTTCTACCTGGGGATCGGTAGGCCGTTCTAGGCCATCTCGGCTCGACGGCTCAACGGCCGTTCGGCCTCGACGCGTTTTTCGAAGCCACCGAGAATCGAGAGCATGCGTGTCGTTTGCGCTATAGAAGCTCCAATCGCTGCCGTTCTGCCGTTCCGCCGTCGTCCTATCTCCCCGCGCTCTTGAGCACCGCTCGCGCTTTGCCGGCGAAGGGTCCGTCGGGTGCGAGTTTGACGTACTGGTCGAGGTCGATCAGCATCTCGTCCTTGCGGTCCAGCTTCTCCCAGGCCATGGCGCGCCAGAAGTACATCGGCGCGTAACGCGGTTCGACTGCGAGGCCGAGGTCGAAAGACTCCTTGGCCTCCTGCCACGATTCGGCAAAGAGATACGAAAGGCCGATCTGGTGGTTGACCATTGCCGGATCGAAGCCTGCCCGGACCGCGGTCAGCAGTTCGTCACGCGCCTGCTGGTACTTTTTGGCTCGCACCAGGGAGGCACCCAGGTAATAGTGCGATGTGGGATCGGTCGGGTATTTCTTTGTCAGCGTTTCGGCCTGCTTCGCCGCAGTTTGCCAGGCGGCGTTGGCTTCCTTTCTCTTGTTCTGTTCGTAGAGGACCTCGCCGAGATAGTACGAGGCGACCGCATCCACCGCGGCGTTCTTGCTCAATTGAGACAGACTGTCGACTCCACGTTTTGCCATCTCCTTCTTGCCGCTCGCACCGTCCTGAATCTCCAGCAGTGCCCAGGCCGCCTGGTATTGGGGGGTCGAACCGAACTCGTTCTTCTGCTTGAGAAGGTAGTTGCGCGCGTTCTGGTTCTTCCAGGCTGCGAGGTCGGCCAACGCCCTGTCGGCCACCGCCTTGGCTTTTGGGTTTGGTGGCTGGTCCTGGTCGGCCGAGACGTTACCGGTGACCGCGACGATGATGAACACTGATGTGACGATGAGCGAAATCTTCCGATACACGACGTCCTCCCGGGTTATTGCTCCGCCATTCTGAACTCGTTCCATAGTGCCACAACCCGGCGTACAGGCTCACCAACCAACGAAATGTGGATGTTCGGCGGTGATGGCGTATCCTGTCCGGCGCCGTGCTCGATCGCAGCCGAATCCGAACGATCCTCGCCCTCGCCCTGCCCATCATCGGCGGCATGGCGTCGCAGAACGTACTGAACCTCGTCGACACGGCGATGGTCGGTTATCTCGGAGCGCCCTCGCTGGCGGCGGTCGGATTGGGGAGCTTCGCAAACTTCATGGCCGTCGCATTCATCATGGGCTTGTCGGCAGGCGTGCAGGCGATCGCGGCTCGACGGCTCGGAGAAGGGCGACGAGATCAGACGGCGAGTGGCCTCAACGCCGGTCTGCTGATCGCGCTGCTGGTGGCCATTCCGTGGTCGCTGACCCTGATCGCGTTCGCCGATCGCGTTTTCCCGTTTCTGGTCGACGATCCCGAGGTTGTGAGCATCGGTGTGCCGTACCTGCAGGTGAGGCTTGCGGGCATGGTGGCGATCGCGATGAACTTCGCTTTTAGGGGATTCTGGAACGGGATCGGGCAATCGCGCCGCTATCTCCAAACCCTCGTCATCATGCACAGCTGCAACATCATTCTCAATTGGGTGTTGATTTTCGGGCACTTCGGTCTGCCGGCTCTGGGAGCCGCGGGCGCCGGCCTGGGCACGACGATCTCCACGTATCTCGGCACTGTCATTTACATCACCCTTGCGGTTCGCCACGCAAGGGGAACGGGCTTTCTCCGGGGCATCGCCGATCGAAAGACGATGGTGTCGATGCTCAAACTCTCGATACCGGCCGGGTTGCAGAGCTTCTTCTTCGCCACTGGCATGACCGCCTTGTTCTGGATCATCGGACGCATCGGCACCGACGAGTTGGCCGCTTCCAACGTTTTGGTGCAGCTGCTGCTGGTCGCGATTCTCCCCGGCGTTGGATTCGGGCTGGCTGCCGCATCCCTGGTCGGCCAGGCTCTGGGTCGCGGGGAAAAGGAAGATGCGGTGACGTGGGGTTGGGACGTAAGCCGCCTGGCGATGCTCGTGGTCGGTGTGGGAGCGTTGGTCGGGGTCATCGCGCCGGACCTGCTGCTCGGAATCTTTCTCCACGAAGAGCACACGATCGAACTGGCGCGCTTTCCGTTGCGTTTGCTGGGCGCGACGATGGTTCTCGAGACCCTCGGCAGCGTACTGATGAATGCCCTGCTCGGGGCCGGCGCGAGCAGAACGGTGATGATGGTGTCGATCTCGTTGCAGTGGGGCCTGTTCCTTCCGATCGCCTTTCTGATCGGCCCCGTGCTCGGGTACGGCATGGCGGCGGTGTGGGCGTTGCAGGTCGGATACCGCTGCCTGCAGGGCGTCATCTTCGCGCTCATCTGGCGCAGCCGGCGGTGGATCAATGTCGATGTCTGAGATACGAAAGCCGATGCGGCAAATTCATGCCGCGGTGCGCCTTTTTTGCCACAACGCGCGGTGGTAGGCTCACCTTCCGACATCTGGACCTCAATCCGGGAGGCCCGGGGATCCGTGCCACAGTTACGCGATACCCGGAATCAATCGCGTCGTTGGAGCAGATCATGAAATTCGAAAACGTTTCAGTTTTGAGCGTTTCCCACGTGGATGCGCCGCACACGATCACCTCGGAGGAGATCGAGGAACAGTTGGCGCCGACGATGGACCGCCTCGGTATCCGCAGGGACCTGCTGCGTGATCTCTCCGGGATCATGGAGAGGCGGGTTTGGGACGAGGGCATGCAGCCGAGCCGGGTGGCGGCGATGGCGGGCGAGAAGGCGATCGAAGCGGCGGGTGTGGATCGCTCGAAGCTGGGGATCCTCATCAACACGTCGGTCTGCCGTGACTACCTCGAGCCGTCGACCGCATGCATCGCCCATTCGGAGCTCGGCCTGCCCGAGACGTGCATGAATTTCGACCTCGGCAACGCGTGCCTCGGTTTCGTCAACGGCATGGACATGGTCGGCAATATGATCGACCGTGGGCAGGTGGACTACGCCATTCTGGTCAATGGCGAGACCAGCCGCCAGATCACCGAAGCTACCGTCAAGCGGATGCAAGATCCGGAGATCGACGAGGCGTCCTTCCGCGAGCAGTTCGCGTCCCTCACTCTCGGCTCGGGCGCTGCGGCGATGGTGCTCGGCCGATCGGACCTCGAGCCGGAGGGCCACGCTTTCACCGGCAGCGTGAACCTCGCGGCGACTCAACACTGCCGGCTCTGTGCCGGCAATATCGACCAAATGGTGACCAAGACCCGCGAGCTGCTTTTGGCTGGCATGGAGCTTGCCGTGCGGACGTGGGGGAAGGCGGCTGAGGTGCTGGGCTGGACGGTGGATTCCATCGATCACTTCGTGGTCCACCAGGTGAGCAAGGTCCACACCGAGCAATTCGCAGGAGTTCTCGGCATCGATCTCGAGAAGATCTTCCGCCTCTATCCGAACTTCGGAAACATCGGGCCGGCAGGCGTGCCGATCGCGCTGTCCAAGCTCGCGGAGTCCGGGCGCCTCCATCGTGGTCAAAAGGTCGCGATACTCGGCATCGGAAGCGGCATCAACTGCACCATGGCCGAGCTGCTGTGGTGAGATGAGGCCTGTTCCGCAACGGCTGTATCCGTTCGAGGCGCATCACCTCGATCTCGACGGTCTCAAGTACCACTACCTCGACGAGGGAAGCGGTGAAGCCGTCGTCGCCGTTCACGGCAACCCAACCTGGTCTTTCTACTATCGGGACCTGGTCAAGGAGCTGCGGGACCAATTCCGGGTCATCGTTCCCGACCACATGGGTTGCGGCCTCTCCGACAAGCCGGAAGATGGGGCGTACGATTACACCCTGAGCCGCCGGGTCGAGGACTTTTCGAAGCTGATGGAGGACTGCGACCTCGATGGTGTGAATCTGGTGGTGCACGATTGGGGAGGCATGATCGGACTCGCATGGGCGGTGCGCCACCCGGAGCGGGTCAAACGCCTGGTCATCCTCAACACTGCGGCGTTTCATTTGCCGAAGAGCAAAAGCTTTCCGTGGCAGTTGTGGATCGTCCGAGACACGCCTTTCGGTTCCCTGATGGTTCGTGGTTTCAACGGTTTCGCTCGCGGCGCGACCCACCTCGCGTGCACTCGCAAACGACTGCCGAAGGACGTGCGCGACGCGTATTGCGCGCCCTACGATAGTTGGAACGATCGGATCGCGACCCTGCGTTTCGTGCAGGACATTCCGCTGAACGCTGGCGAGCCCGGGTACGACATCGTCTCCCAAACCGCCGCCCGCCTGGATGTCTTCCGCGACCGACCGGTGTTGGTGTGCTGGGGAGACAGGGACTTCGTCTTCGATCATCATTTTCTCGCCGAGTGGGAGAGGATCTACCCTGACGCGGAGGTCCACCGCTTCGCCGATTGCGGCCACTACATCCTCGAGGACGCCTCGGAAGACGTGATCCCGTTGATTCGCGAATTCTTGCGAGCTACGTGAGAATGATCGCCGTGAATTCGTTGGAACGTTCAAACGTTAAACGTTCCAACGTTTTAACGTTTTAACGATGGAGCTGGGCATCGATAATGACTGACAAGGCCAATATCGCGGACTTCCTGCCGGAGATGGCGGAGCGGCAGCCTGATGCAACGGCCATTGTCTGTCCCTGGGGTCGACGGGGCGGCAGCTTGACTTACAGCGAGCTCAACCAGCGTTCGGCGCGGATCGCGCGAGGCCTCGAGGAAGTTGGAATCGGCCACGGAGTCCGGACGATCCTCATGGTGCCTCCCGGACTCGATCTGTTCCCGCTCGCCTTCGGGCTGTTCAGGTCCGGCGCCGTGCCGGTGCTGGTCGATCCGGGCATCGGGCTGAAGCACCTCAAAACATGCATCGGGAACGCCGAACCCGAGGCCTTCATCGGCGTACCCAGGGCGCACGCGGCCCGGGTAATTCTGGGCTGGTCCCGACCGACCATACAGACCAACATCACGGTCGGGAGGCGTGTCTTCTGGGGTGGCTACACGCTGGCACAGATCGAGGCCATGGGCTCGGACGCTAATCCACGGAAGGTCGCGGTCACCGCGGCGGACGACGTGGCGGCAGTCGTATTCACGTCTGGAAGCACTGGCCCACCAAAGGGCGTCGTCTACCGCCACTCGAACTTCGCCGCACAGGTGGATGCGATCCGCGACGC
This sequence comes from Acidobacteriota bacterium, assembly GCA_022340665.1. Lineage (NCBI taxonomy): Bacteria > Pseudomonadati > Acidobacteriota > Acidobacteriota bacterium. Next base: position 98,988 of record JAJDNM010000148.1, read on the forward strand.
ATACGGAATCGAGCCCGGTGAAGTCAACCTGCCGACGTTTCCGCTGTTTGCCCTTTTTGATCCCGCCCTCGGCATGACGACGGTGGTTCCCGACATGGACCCGACGCGGCCCGCCCGAGTCGACCCCAGGAAAATCATCGGGCCAATCAAAGAGCACGGCGTGACCATCATGTTCGGCTCGCCGGCCCTGCTGGATACCGTCGGACGGTGGGGAGCCGCCAACGGCGTCACGCTCGATTCACTGCGCTGCGTCATATCGGCGGGCGCACCGGTGCCCCCGCGAGTGATCGAACGGTTTCAGGGTCTGCTCGGCGAGGGTGCGGCAATCCATACACCTTACGGCGCCACCGAGTCGCTGCCGGTGGCTAGCGCGTCGAGCCAGGAGATCCTGCTCGAAACGCGTTACGCCACCGACCGCGGGGCGGGGACGTGCGTCGGGTATCCGGTGCCGTCGATCGAAGCGGCGGTGATCGCCATCAACGACGAACCCATCTCTACCTGGCGTGACGACCTGAAGATGGAGGAGAAGACGGTGGGCGAAATCGTCGTCAAGGGCCCGCAGGTGACGCGGGAGTACTTCAAGGCTCCAGTGCACACGTCGCTGGCAAAAATCGCGGACGGGGATACCGTGCGCCACCGGATGGGCGACCTCGGTTATTTCGATGAGAGTGGCCGGCTCTGGTTTTGCGGTCGCAAGAGCCAACGGGTCGAGACCAGAGACGGCACTCTGTTCACCGTGCCCTGTGAATCGGTCTTCAACACCCACCCGGAGGTTTTTCGAACGGCCCTGGTCGGCGTGGGAGAGCGGAATGACCAGACACCTGTGCTCTGCGTCGAGCTGGAAAAGGGCGTCGGCCGATCTGAACACGAGCGCATACGACAGCAACTCCTCGATCTCGGTGCTGAGTTCGAACACACCAGGCAGATTCACACCGTGATTTTCCATCCCGGTTTTCCGGTCGACATCAGGCACAACGCCAAGATCGGCCGTGGTGCCCTGGCCGAATGGGCGACGCCCAGGGTGGGTTCGTGAGAGCTCTGGTCACCGGTGGGGGAGGGTTTCTCGGCGGCGCGATTGTGCGGCGCGTCGTCGATCGCGGCTGGAAGGTGCGTACGCTGCAGCGTGGATCCTACCAAGAGCTCGAGAATCTCGGAGCTGAACAGGTACAGGGTGACATCGCCGATCGGGACGTTGTTTCGACAGCCGTCGACGGCATCGACATCGTGTTCCATGTCGCGGCCAAGGTCGATCCCTGGGGAGCCTACCCGCCATTCCACAGAACCAACGTCATCGGTACCAGTAACGTGCTCGCCGCGATGCGGGCCCACGGAGTGCCGAAGCTGGTATTCACCAGCACGCCGAGTGTCGTTCACAGCGGAGGTGATCTTGCCGGCGTCGATGAATCCCAACCCTACCCAGGCCATTTCGAAGCCGCATACCCGCAGACCAAGGCGATGGCCGAGATGGAGGTGCTCGCCGCCAACGACCAGACGCTGTCGACGGTGGCCCTCCGCCCGCGGTTGATCTGGGGACCGGGTGACACCAACCTGGTGCCGCAACTGGTGGCTCGTGCGCGCTCCGGTGAGCTCCGCTTCGTCGGTGACGGCTCCAACCTGGTCGACACGGTCTATATCGACAATGCCGTTGACGCCCACATGCTGGCTGCCGACAGGCTTGAACCCGGAGCCGCCTGTGCAGGCCGCGCGTATTTCATTACCAACGGTGAACCTTGGCCGATCAGGGAAGTCATCAACGGGATCCTCTCCGCCGCCGGCGTTCCGCCGGTCGAGAGTTCGGTGCCGTACGGTGCTGCGATCGTGGCGGGGGCGCTCTTCGAGAGCATTCACCGCATCTTTCCCTCCGAAGATGGGCCACGGATGACCCGGTTCATCGCCCGCAATTTCGCCGCCACAAGCTGGTTCGACATCAGCGCTGCGCGCCGTGATCTGGGCTACGAACCGCGGGTGTCGATAGACGAGGGCCTGTCTCGGTTGAAGGGGTGGTTCAACGGGCAGAGCTGAACCTCGATTGTCGCCTTGGCCACCGTGTGAAACGCCAAGACGCCAAGAAGGCCAAGAAGTCACGAAGAGTTTTTTCAGGTGATTCTTGGCTCATTGGAATCCAGAAGCCATTTTCGGGTGTGGTTTCCTCGACGGAATGGATAGCCGATTCTGAAGACCGGATGATTCCGTGGTGCTCTCGGTGGTTTGGTGGTGAAGGGAAAAAGGCATTCGGAAAACGGGCAGTGGAACCCTGCCCATTTGAGTACCCGTTCAACCGGCGGATTGCTCCTCCACATCGGCCGCATAAGGTGCTATTCTTCTTCGGCGCGACGGACTCGTGCAATTTTTCACAGGCCTGGAATGCGGCTCCAGACGAGCGGTTCCGCGGCCAGCCCGAACCGGGACCAAAGGAGGACGGAGATGCTCAACAAAATCGGTTTGATCGGTGGTGGATACATCGGTGGTGTCCTCACCCAGGAGATCGCACAGCGGCGGCTGGCGCGGGAGGTCGGGCTCTCCGATCCGGCCCCTTTCGTCAATCCCGACGATCCACCGGAGCGACAGGAGGTGGTAACGAAGCAGTCGGTGGCCAAGGGTAAGTGCCTGGACATCGCGGAAGGGCTACCAACCATTCGCAAGGACATCCGCTGCGTGGGCAGCAAGGATTACTCGGCGCTCGCGGGCGCAGACCTCATCATCAACACGGCGGGCGTACCGCGCAAGGCCCGTCCGGACGGCACCTTCCCGAGCCGCGAAGAGCTTCTGACCATCAACCTCAAGGTCACGAAGCAGGTCGCCGAGGGCATCAAGGAGTTCTGCCCGGACGCGACCATCATCTCCATCGCCAATCCGCTGGACGCCATCGTCTACACGCTCGACAAGGCCCTGGCCCCGCCCAAGAACAAGCTCTTGGGTATGGCCGGCCAGCTTGACTCCGGCCGCTACTGCTACTTCGTCTCCGAAGCGGCAAATGTCTCGGTCGAGAACGTGAATGCGATGGTTCTCGGCGGCCACGGCGACACCATGGTCCCGGTACGCTCCTCGTGCTCGATCGCCGGCATTCCGGTCACCAAGTTCGTCGACGAGGAAACCCTGTCGGCCATCGAGAGTCGAACTCGTAAGGCGGGTGGCGAGGTGGTCGGCCTGCTCGGCTTCGGCTCGGCATTCGTGTCGCCGGCCTGGGCGGCGCTCGAGATGGCCGAGGCCATCATTTTCGACAAGCGCAAGATCATCCCGGTCTGCGCCAAGCTCGAGGGCGAGTATGGCGTCAACGGTTTGTTCGTCGGCGTACCGGCGATTGTCGGCGCCAACGGCATCGAGCAGGTGATCGAGCTCGACCTCACCGACTCCGAGAAGGAGGCGTTTGCGCACTCGGTCGAGGCAGTTTCGAAGACCTGTGGCGAGGTCGACGAAATGCTCGCCGACCTGTGATCGAGCACGATCTCAGGAAGCTATCAGCCCCCGCCCAGGCGGGGGTTTTTTGATGCAAGGTTTACTCGTTTCAGAAATGGGGAAAAGGAGAACAGAGGCAGAGGAGAGCTCAATTGAGGGTTCTCCTTTTCTCCTCCGCTCCTTTTCTCCTCTGCGCCTCCTGGGTCACGATTCGGACCTGAAGAGCCTTGGATAGGCTACAATTTCGCACAGTATCCGCTGAGGAGGTGGCTGTTGGCGAACACGATCCGCAGAATCGCGGTCAACACAGGGGGCGGTGATGCACCGGGCCTCAACGCCGTGATTCGGTCGATCGTGCTCTCTGCCCTGCGCCGCGGCTGGGAGGTTCTCGGCATACGGACCGGATACGAAGGCCTGCTCGACACCTCGAAAATCACCCAACTCGACCGTAACTCGGTTCGCGGCATCACTCACCTCGGCGGGACGATTCTCGGAACCACCAATCGTGGTTCCCCATTCGAATACCCCGTCAAACAGGCGAACGGTGAGATAGCCCTGGTCGACCGATCGGACGAAATCATCGAGAACTTTCGACGGCTCCAGATTGACGCCCTGATCGCCATCGGCGGTGACGGGTCGATGCTGATCGCTCACCGGCTGGCGAAGATGGGTCTGCCGATGGTGGGCGTTCCGAAGACCATCGATAATGATCTTTCTGGCACCGTTGTCACCTTTGGATTCGACACTGCGGTGTCCGTGGCGACCGAAGCGATCGATCGTCTCCATTCGACCGCGGAGGCGCATGATCGGGTGTTTGTCGTCGAGGTCATGGGTCGGTATGCCGGCTGGATCGCCCTTCATGCGGGGGTCGCTGCGACCGCAGACGTCGTGTTGATTCCGGAAATACCGTTCGACATCGATACGGTGTGCGAAAAGATCATGGATCGTGAGGCGCGCGGGCGCAGGTTCTCGATCGTGGTCGCCGCTGAGGGGGCGAAGCCGATCGGCGGGGAAATGGTCGCCACAGCACAGGGAGTTGGTCGCGAGGTGCGGCTTGGGGGGATTTCCCAGCAGATTGCAGCCGGGATCGAGGAGCAGACCGGCAAGGAAACCCGGACCGTCGTTCTCGGTCACCTCCAGAGGGGTGGCAGCCCCACGACCTTCGATCGTCTTCTGGCCCTGCGCTTCGGTGCCGCAGCCGTAAGGATGGTGGAGGACGAGAGGTTTGGAGTCATGGTGGCCCTCGATCCGCCGACCGTGTTGGCGGTTCCCCTGGAGGTCGCCACCGAACGCATGAAATGCGTGCCGCTCGACAGCGACACCATGCTCACCGCGCGCGATCTGGGGATCAGCTTCGGTGACAGGGTGGAAGGGGGTGAGGCGCGATGATCGTCTCCGGGTGGTACGACGGGCACAGCACCTACGGTCTCAGAATTCTCGAGGCCGATGTGAGTCTCTACTTTCGTCCCGAATGGGAGCAGGTCACGGTCTACCTGCCAGACGTGACGGATCCGGTTGTCGTCCAGCTCACGGAGAGCTTCTGGGAGGGCTCACCGGAGCTTCGGTCGCCGGCAGTCAAGACCTTTTTCGCCCGCCATGGTCTGGCGCCGTGGCAGAAGAAACAGCCGCCGAAGCTTGAATTGGTGCCTCTTGGAGAAGGCGTCTTTCGACTCGAGTGGATCACACCGCCACGCGGACAGCCAACCCTTCCACTCGATTGAGCACGTTCTACCGTGACCGACAGAACGGACTCGCGGCTGGAATCGTATACCGTGCGTGATCGATCACAGCAGGCGGTGGCTCAATAATGAATAAGGAAGATATCCACCGTCACATCACGGTCCTGGTCGCATTCGCGGTGATCACGTTGGTGATGACCTATCCGCTCTTTCTCCAGCTGGGAAGCTCTATTCGCGACCCCGGAGATCCAATGTTCAATGCATGGATCCTGGCCTGGGACGTGGAACAGCTCACAAATGGCAACTTCTCGGGATTCTTCGATGCGAACATCTTCTTTCCCCATCAGCGGACTTTGGCTTACTCCGAGCACCTGTTCCCCCAGTCGCTGGTGGCCGCGGTTCCGCTGGTGGCTTCGAACAACCCTGTGCTCGCTCATAACCTGGTGACCCTTCTCTCCATGCTGACCTCCGCGTTCGGCATGTACCTTCTCGCGCACTACCTGACGGAGAATGCTGTCGCCGGGGTGGTGGCTGGAATTGTCTACGGCTTCTCACCCTTCATGTTCGACCATCTCGTGCACGTCCAGCTGTTAGCCGCCGGGGGAATCCCGCTTGTCTTTCTCTTTCTGGCGCGATTCTTTGACGAGGAACGGTGGACCGATCTCGCGTGGCTCTGGTTCTTCGTCGTGATCCAGATGTTGGCGAACGGCTATTACGCCGTCTATCTCACCTTCTTCGTGTCGGTGACGGTCACTTACCAGGTGCTGTCAGCCGGCAAGCTGCGCGACCCACGTTTCCTGGCAATGCTGGTCCTGCTCGGGCTCGGGGTCGCGCTGGCGACCGGTCCATTCATATACCAGTACATAGCGTTCAAACACGAGATGGGATTTGAACGGATGTATCGTTCCAACGCCGAGATCTCGAGCTTCTTCAGTGCACCGTGGTTCAACAGGCTCTACGGGGGATGGCTCCCAGATCACCCGGAAGCGCGGTTGTTTCCTGGAGTCACGCCAGTCGTCTTGGCGATGCTCGGCGTCGTCGGCGCACTTCGAACGCGAGGGCAGGGGAGGGAGAGTACGACGTCGGGCGCGTCCCTGACAAACCCCCGTAGCTGGTTTTTCTTCTTTATCGCGCTGTTCGTCTTTTCGGTCTGGGCCAGCTTCGGAACCTCGGTCATCGGGCCATATCGCTTGCTCTACGACCACGTTCCCGGTTTCGACGGCCTCCGAGCGGTCGCCAGGATCCACATCATGACCCTGAACTCGCTCGCGGTACTGGCTGCCTTCGGCGTGGCATCCGTTGTCGCTGCCATCCGTCGCCAGGGACCGCGACGTGTTGCAGCATTCGGCATACCACTCTTACTGCTCATCGAGTACTTCTCGGTACCAGTCCCGACAACCCGAGTCCCCGCGAAAGACGAGCTGCCATCGGTGTACGGATGGCTCGCAGAAGAGCCGGGAGGCGGCCCGATCCTGGAATTGCCCCTGCCCTACCGTGGACCGAGAAAGAATCTCACAGAGATTGCCCGGGTCTACGCCTCCACCGTCCATTGGAGGCGCATTCTCAATGGCTACAGCGGTTACCTGCCGCCAGTGAATCGCGAAATCAGAAGGCGTTGGAATCTTGTCGGTCCGGTCCAGGTGGTGGCGGACGCCAAAACCCTCGGGATTCACCAGATACTCTTGCACACGCAGGAATTCCGAGGAGCCGGGTTGAAAGAAACGCGCGCGGCGCTGTTGGATTTGGATCCGCCGGCGGTCAAGGTCGCCGATATCGAGGGTGTCGAGGTTTGGGAGATTGAAGATTCGGGTGGAGTCGCTGCGGGATCCGGTGTTGACGGGGTTCGCGCGCTTCCCAGGTCGGGTTGGCGAGCTTCGGCTACGGTGAACACGGAGCGGGCTGGGCTCGCGATCGACGGTGATCCGGCGACCTCGTGGCGTTGTGAAACGCGGCCGTTCGGGGAGGTGTTTACGGTCGATTTCGGCTCGCAGAAAAGGCTGGGAGCGATCGAGCTCATGCACGGAAGGAACCGGAAAGCCTTTCCTCGCAGATTGGTCGTCGAGCTGGCGAGCGAGGAAGGTGTGTGGCGCGTGGTAACCGAAAGGCGATTCGAGTGGTTGCCCATCGAAGCCTTTTTGCGACCTCTTGAGCTCCCCCTAGTTGTGGAGTTCGAGGCATCAACCGCGCGCTACCTTCGGTTGACGAATGCCGCACCGCACCAGAATGCTCCGTGGCTGATTAGTGAAATCGCGATTTGGTAGGAAACGCGAACTAACGTTCGATCGTCGGCGGGTGCGACACTTCGAAAAGTGCAACCGGTGACACGGTTCGCGGGTCGCCAGTCCTACGATCGACAACCGATGCGTAGACAGCAATTGGCGCATCGGTCTCGATTCGCACCATGAAGCTCTCGACACCTCCGCACGGTGCGCCATTTTCGACCACTGGTGCAACCCTGAATTGGCGCCAGGAACCGCCCTCAACGGTCAGACGATGGGGGAGTGAGACCTCGCGATTGTTGATTCGCACTGCCCTCGCTGGCTCGTGCGGCACGTCGATCACGACCTCCACCGGCACAGATCCCGGGTTCGAGAAACCGACAAAGGTATCGAAATCCGATCCGTCACACGGATTTCGATGCCACATCAGTGCTGGCAGAAGGTGACTGCCGGCAGCCGGCAGCTCATCGATAGGGATTGCCTCGAACGCTTCACCGCGGCCGGACAGAATAGTCGAATCCCCTTTGTTCTTCATCCCGGCGAGGTTGACGAGACGGCTGGTGACGAAGAGAGGGCCGTCTGAGCGCAGCACGAGGCCACCCCGAGCGCTTTCCGCGCATCCGAGGTCGGTGGCAAGGCCTGCAGCGGTCCATACGGCGGCCGAGTGTGCCGGCACCACCCGCGTTGGGGGCATGAATAGGTCGCACGGCGTGGGCTTGTCGATGTCGCCGGGCAGAAAACGTAGGAGTTCGACCTGGACCGGCACATCACCGGGGTTGGTGAGGTAGATTTCAGAGCTCCAGATGTCACCGAATCGTCCCTCGAGATTGAGGGCAAAGACTGGCAGAACGAGCTCACCGGCAGCCGAGGGAAGGGCCACGGCACAGAAGATGATAAGCAGGAAAATTCGGCGCGATGGTTTCATTCGAGTAGTGCTCTCCTGGGCAACGACGTTCCCGACCCTCTATTGTATACGGGTGCTGATCGATTGGTGTTTAGTCGGCAGGACAGTCAACTATGGGAGGAAACGATGGATCAACCACGGGGCGCCTATGCGCCGGTTCCGACACCCCTCGACCAGGACCTGAGCTTTGATGCCGAGGCACAGGCGGCGCACCTGAGATGGCTGGGATCGCAAGGGCTGGATGGCGCTCTCATTCTCGGAACCAATGGGGAATTCCCCTCCTTCTCCCTCGATGAACGGAGGGCGGTGGCGGAAGCTGCTGCGATGGCAGAATCGGGACTCGACCTGATCCTCGGAGTGGGCTCCTGCGCCGTACCTGAAGCCCTCGCGATGGCGGATACTGCAGCCTCGCTCGGGTACGGTTCGATTCTCTGTCCTCCTCCGTTCTATTTCCGCTCCGCGCCGGTCGAGGGCATTGCAGCTTTCTTCCTCGAGGTCCTGAACCGGTCATCCCTGCCGGTGCTGCTCTACCATATCCCGCAGGTCACCGGGGTGCCGATTTCGGACGAGATTCTCGATCTCCTCGACGGTCACGAGAACCTCGTGGGTGTCAAGGACAGCTCGGGCGATCTGGACGAACTCACTCGGTTCACGCAGCGCTTCTCGGACGGCTGTTATCTGGTCGGCAACGACCGTCTACTGAAAGCGAGCATGGACGCCGGAGGCGCCGGTAGTATCAGTGCGGCGGCGAGCGTCGCGCCTTCCCTGGTGCGTGCGGTGCAACGAGGAGAAGCTGACCAGGCATCGCTGGACAAGGTTCGGGCGCTGCTCGAGGAATATGGACTCGGACCGTCGGTCAAGGCCCTGCTCAGACGATTCGGTTTCGGCAGCTTTGAAACTCGCAGCCCCCTCATCGGGCTCGATCCGGAATCTGAGCCGATGCTATGGGCTACGTTCTGTGGTCTGATCGAGGCCGATCGGCGACCCGCTTGATCCCCATCATTTATGATTCTTCTTCTGCAGGCGCGAATCACCGCGCGTGGCTGCGCTTTCTCGACGAAGCGTCATGGATCATGCGGGTTGAGGCGTCTCAGGGCATCTCCAGCACGATCTTTCCGAAAATCTCTCCCGCCGCGAGGAGGCGGTGGGCATGTGAAGCCTCTCCGAGGGGCAGGACGCGATCGATGATCGGCCGGATCGCGCCGGTCATGAGTTCCGGACCGAACCGTCTGACGAAGGCCCCGATGATGTGACCCTTCTCCTCTGTCGGTCGTGCGCGGAGCGTCGATCCGGTGATCGAGATGCGCTTGCGCAACAGGCGGACGAGATCCAACTCAGCCCGTGGTCCACCCTGCAGACCGATCACGACGAGGCGGCCTGAGGGCGCGAGCACGTCGAGGTGGCGATCGAGGTAGGGTGCGCCGACGCAGTCCAGGACGACGTCGACTCCGCGCCCGTCCGTGGCCTCGAGAGTTCGCTCAGAGAAATCCTCGTCGCGATAGTTGAACGCTGCTGCCGCACCGAGGTCGACACACGCCCGGCACCGTTCGGCGGTGCCCGCGGTGACCAGTAGCGTTGCGCCAGACTCCCTGCCGAGCTGGATTGCGGCGGTCCCGACCCCTCCGCTCCCGCCGTGCACCAGTGCGGTGCCGCCAGCTTCGAGCCCGCCGATCTGAAAGAGATTGAGAAATGCCGTGATGAAGACTTCGGGTATCGCGGCCGCCTCGAGATCTGTTGACGACTGCGGCGTCCGCATCACACAGACGGATGGGACGACGACCTCCGTCGCATAGCCACCGCCCGACAGCAACGCCATGACGCGATCACCCACTGCCAGATCTTCAGCCCCGGCAGCGACCTCGGTCACGGTGCCGGCACATTCGAGACCGATGATGTTCGACTCGCCAGGTGGGGGAGGGTAAAGCCCCCGGCGCTGTAGAAGGTCGGCGCGATTGACACCGGCACCTGCGACCGCGATCCGTACCTCTCCCTCCCCAAGCTCCGGGGCCGCAACCTCAGTAACGCGCAGGACATTCTCGTCCCCCGGTTCGTCGAAGACCACTGCCTTCATGGGTCGACTATAGCCCACAAACTGGGACCTACCATGCGAGAGGTGATCACGATGGATCGTTAGAACGTTGAAACGTTCAACGTTGGAACGTTCCGCATCAAACCTCTCCCTTGCCTCGGCAAAACCGGGCGGGTGAAACGTTTGACCTTCAAGGTTCTAACGTGAAACGGATTATGAATGAATCGATCGCTTGTCGACGGCGAGGGCGGCTTCTTTCACGACCTCCGACAGGGTCGGATGGGCGTGACAGGTCCTCGCGAGATCCTCGGCGCTGGCCGAGAACTCCATAGCGACGGCCGCTTCCGCGATGAGCTCCGAAACCCGCGGGCCAACCATGTGAACACCGAGAATGCGATCGGTCTCCGCGTCAGCGAGGATCTTGACCATGCCTTCTTGCAGGCCAAGGCTCTTTGCCCGCCCGTTGGCGCGAAACATGAACCGCCCGCTCGAGAACTTGATCCCGTCTTCCTTGAGCTCAGCTTCAGTGCGCCCGACCATGGCGAGTTCCGGTTCGGTATAGACCACGTTTGGTATGGCTTCGTAGTTGACGTGAGCGGCCTTTCCGGCGATGTGCTCGGCGACTGCGACGCCTTCCTCCTCCGCCTTGTGAGCAAGCATCGGACCCCGTACCAGATCGCCGATTGCGAATATGCCCTCGACGTTCGTCTGGAGGTGATCGTCGACCGCCACCCGGCCTCGCTCGTCGAGAGCGACACCGACCGATTCAAGGCCGGCACCTCCGGTCACGGGACGCCGACCGACGGCAACCAGCACCTTGTCACAGGAAAGTTCTTCGGATTCCCCCTTCGCGCTTTCGATTGTCAGCTTGACGCTCTTCTTGAGGACCTTTCCGGCCGTGACCTTGGATTCGAGGCGAAAATCCAGGCCCTGGTCTGTGAGGCTTCGTTGCAGCGCCTTGGCCATCGCAGTGTCGGCGAATGGCGTGATCGTGGGCAGCATCTCTACCACCGTGACCTCGGATCCGAGACGCCGCCATACGCTGCCGAGTTCGAGGCCGACCGCCCCTGCGCCGACCACAACGAGGCGTTTCGGGACCGACGAAAAGTCGAGCGCTTCCGTTGACGACACAACGCGTTCACCGTCGAACGGGAGGAAGGGCAGCTCCACCGGCTCGGAGCCCATCGCGAGGCAGATGCTGACGGCCTCGATCTCGGTTTCACCGCCATCTCTGGCCACCGACACCTTGCCGGCCGCGGTCACCGTTCCGCGACCGTTGACCACGGTGACCTTGTTCTTCTTCATCAACATCGCGATGCCATCGGTCAGTTCCTTGACGATGCCGCTCTTGCGCGCGAGCATCGTGTCGATATCCAGTTGCACGTCAGAGATCTTGACGCCATGGTCCGCGAAATGCAGCCTGGCCGCCTCGAAGAGCTCAGACGACTCGAGGAGGGCCTTAGAGGGGATGCACCCGACGTTCAGACAGGTGCCGCCGAGGGCGTGACGTGTCTCGACCAGCGCGGTCCTGAGTCCGAGTTGGGCGGCGCGGATCGCGCAGACATAGCCCCCCGGCCCCGCGCCAATAACTGCAAGATCGTATCGGTCGACCATTCAAATCTCCAGTAGCATGCGCTCGGGATTCTCAATGCATTCGACGATCCGTTTGAGAAAGGTGACGGCCTCGCGACCATCGATCAGGCGGTGGTCGTACGACACGGCCAGGTACATCATCGGCCGAATTGCAATCTCGTCGCCGACCGCGATCGGCCGCTTCTGGATCGTGTGCATGCCGAGGATAGCGCTCCCGGGAGGGTTGAGGATCGGCGTCGACAGTAGAGATCCGAAGACGCCACCATTGGAGATCGTGAAGACTGCACCGCTGAGGTCGGAAAGTTCGAGCCGACGCTCCTGGGCTCGTTTCGCGAGGTCGGCTATGCCGCTCTCTATCTCGGCCATCGACAGTCGGTCAGCGGTGCGGATGACCGGTACCACGAGCCCCTTGTCGGTGCTGACCGCGACGCCGATGTCGTAGTAGTGGTTGGTGACGATCTCGTCGCCGTCGATGTAGGCGTTGACTTCGGGGACGGTCTTGAGGGCGTCGACCGTCGCTTTGACGAAGAACGACATGAATCCGAGCCCGATATCGTGCCGTTTTTTGAAGTCATCCTTGTACTCGGCACGGAGTGCCATCACCCGGCTCATGTCTGCCTCGTTGAAGGTTGTAAGGATGGCCGCCGTCTGCTGGACCTCGACCAGCCGTTCGGCGAGCCGTTGACGCAAACGCGACATCGGTCGCCTGGTCTGCCGCTGATCGGGGAGATCGACCGGCTGGGGGCGTGGGCGTTCCACTTTTTTTTCGGGCAACTGGCGTGCGTCGCTCTCGCGTTCCTCGAGAAACCGGATCACGTCACCCTTCAGCAAGCGGCTGTCCTTCCCGGTGCCCTCGATCTCCGAAGGTTCGAGGCCGTGCTCGAGTACCAACCGACGCACAGCCGGCGAAAGACCGCTGTGGTTCGGAGCTGAAATGCGCCCTGCTTCGGGTGCCGTCTCGGTCGGTGCGGGGACGGCTTCTGTGTCAGCTTCCGAAGCCGGTTCAGGCGCGGCCGTTTCGGTTTGCTCGACATCTGTGTCAATCGTCGCGACCACCTGTCCGACCTCGACCGTTGCACCCTCGGCTGCGAGAATCTTGAGTCGCCCGGCCTGCTCGGCATTGACGTTCATCGTGATCTTATCGGTTTCGAGGACCAGCAGCGGATCTTCGACTTCGACCATCGATCCGTCCGGCTTCAGCCATTCAGCGAGAAAGCCTTCAGTGATTGACTCTCCAACTTCGGGAATTCTTACTTCAGCAGTCATTCAGGAATGCTCCTTGGGCCGACCATCATTCCGCATCGATCTCGAGTGCCGAACGGACCAACTCTGCCTGTTGCTGGCGATGGATGCTCGACGAGCCGGTCGCAGGGCTGGCGCTCGGCTCTCGTCCTACGTACCGTAGCGAACGGCCGGGGAAGAGCTCCAGCAGCCTCGGCATCATGTATGTCCACCCGCCGCGGTTTCTGGTTTCTTCCTGCGCCCATACGATCTCCGGGGCGTCCCGGTAGGGCGCGACCACGCGCTCGAAGTGCTCGGTATGGAACGGGTAGAACTGTTCGACGCGGATGATCGCGACGTCGTCGATGCCGCGCTCCTCACGCCCGGCCGCGAGGTCGTAGTACACCTTACCGCTGCAAAACACGAGGCGCCGCGGGTTGTCGGGCGCGAGGGGGTCCTCGAGGAACTCCTGGAACCCGCCATCTATCAAATCCTCGAGAGGTGAGACTGCCTGTTTGTGGCGGAGCAGGCTCTTCGGCGACATGATAACGAGCGGGCGGCGGAAGTTGGCCTTGATTTGACGCCGAAGGGAATGGAAGTACTGGGCAGGCGTCGTCAGGTTGCAGACCTGCATGTTTTCCTCGGCGCAGGCCATGAGATAGCGTTCGAGGTACGCATTGGAGTGTTCCGGCCCCTGACCCTCATAGCCGTGGGGGAGGAGCATGACGATTCCGCTGACTCGGTGCCACTTGTCGAAGGCAGCCGCGATGAACTGATCGATGATGACCTGGGCACCGTTGGCGAAGTCTCCGAACTGGGCTTCCCAGATCACGAGCATATTGGGTTCGACCAACGAGTAGCCGTAATCGAAACCGAGAACTGCGGCTTCCGAGAGCATGCTGTTGTAGACGCAAAAACGCGCCTGTCCTTCCTCGACGTGGTTGAGCGGGACGTACATCTCCTGACTCTTCGAGTCGAACCAGGCCGCATGGCGTTGTGAAAAGGTGCCGCGTATGCTGTCCTGGCCGCTGAGGCGAACCGGCGTACCATCGGCGAGCAGGCTTCCGAAGGCGAGGAGTTCGCCGAGCGCCCAATCCACCGAACCCTTCTCCTCGACGGTTTTCATATGCGCCGGCAAGCGGCGGGCGACCTTGCGGTTGAGGTCGAAGCCGTCTGGAATTGTGGTCAGCGCCTTCGCCACTTCGAGCAGAACCTCATAGATCACGCCGGTCTCGGTGCAGTCGAAACAGTGCTCGTGATCGAAGTCTGACCAAAGGCCGCCAAATGCACTTGCATCGTCCTCGTTAATGAGACTTTCGTCCTTGGCGCTCCTGAACGCCTCGACCAGCTTTTCCTGGAGGGAGTTGGAGAGAGCCTCGCTCTCCTCCAGGGTGATGTCGTGCGATCCCTCGAGCTGGAGCTGATAGATGGCCCTGGTTGACGGCCGATTCTGAATCTTCTGATACATGAGCGGCTGCGTGAAGGCAGGCTCGTCCCCTTCGTTGTGACCGTGCTTGCGATAACAGACCATGTCGATCACTACGTCTCGCTTGAACCGCTGGCGAAACCTGAGGGCGAGGTCCACCGCGTGCACGACCGCTTCTGGGTCATCACCGTTGACGTGGAGGATAGGCGCTTCGACCATCTTGGCCACGTCTGTTGGGTAGCGAGTCGAGCGTGCTTCGCCAGGAAGGGTGGTGAACCCGATCTGGTTGTTGACGATGATGTGAACCGTGCCGCCCGTCGAGTAGCCCTTGAGCTGAGAGAGATTGAACGTTTCGGCGACCAGTCCCTGGCCGGCAAACGCCGCGTCACCGTGGATCAATATCGGAAGGACCTTGTCCCGTTCAGCGGTGTCGTTCCGTCGCCGTTGCTTGGCTCGGGTGCGCCCCTCGACCACCGGATCCACGGCCTCGAGATGGCTCGGATTGGCCGTCAAGCTGATGTGGATCTGTTGGCCGTCGGCCGTCGTGTAGTCCGAACTGTAGCCGCGGTGGTATTTCACATCGCCGTCGCCACCGTAGGGGTCCGGACGGATCGTGTCTTCGAACTCATTGAAGATCATCGCGTACGGCTTCTGGAGGATGTTGGCGAGGACGTTGAGACGGCCGCGGTGCGCCATTCCCATCACGACCTCAACCGCGCCGGTCTCGGCAGCCGTTTCCATGAACTGATGAAGCGCTGGAATCAGCGATTCCGCTCCTTCGAGAGAGAACCGTTTCTGGCCCTGATAGCGTCCGTGGGTGAAGCTTTCAAAGAGCTCCGCGTCGATCAGCTGAGCGAGAATGCGGTGCTTCTTCTCCCGGCTGATTTCGGGACGGTTCCTGATCGGCTCCATCTCCTGCTGGAACCACCTGCGGATGGGGGTGTCCTGGATGTGCAGGTATTCGACCCCTACCGTGCGGCAGTAGGTGTCCCGCAGCACCTCGATGATCTCGCGCAGGGTCGCCTGTTGTGGGCCCCCGAGGTGGCCGGTGTGGTAAATATCGTCGAGGTTTTCCTCATCCAGGCCGAAGTGTTCGAGCTCGAGCAGGGGATGTGATTCGAGATTGTCGCCGAGCGGGTCGAGGTCGGCGACGAGATGCCCCAGGTTGCGATAGGCGAAGATGAGGCTGACCACCTTGGACTGGTCGGCGGCACGTTCGGACGCTACGGCGCCGGTCGGTTTGGCAGCGAGATCGAAGCCCGAGAAGAAGAGGCGCCATTCGTCGCTCAGCGAGGACGGATCCGTCCGCCACTGCTCGTACATCTGCTCGGCGTACTCCGAGCTGGCCAGCAGCGCAACACTCTCCGGCGTCGGTTTCGAGCTTGTATCAGAGGGCAACTCGAGTCTCCCGCGTGCTCCTTTTCACTCTCGAACTTGAAGCACTGTCAGCGCATAACGTGGTTGATGATTATTGCATTTCCGGTTGCGGGAGTCATCCTCGAAGGCGGAAGCGGATCTGCGGGAGTTTCGTCCGGCGCTGGATCCTCGATTCTCGATTCTCGATACACGTTTTGTACTGTCGAGATTGGGCGGTACTGGAATCGAGCATCGAGGAACGAGTAACGAGAATCCAAGATCAGACAGGACTGCCGACTGGACAGGGGTAGAATGCCTGCATGAATTCGCTCTCCACCGAAAAGGCCGAGTTCCTCCTGGTGCTCGCAGCCCGAATCGTCCCCGAGATCGTCGAGCTCGACTCCGAAGGGATCGGCCGTTTCCTCACCATCATCGATGATGCCCTCGCGTCACGGCCAGCCGAGGTGAGGGGACAGTTCGCGACCTTTCTCGGGATTCTGAGGTGGTTTCCCGCGATCCGCTTCGGCCGAGCCTTCGAGAAGCTCGGCACCGGTCAGCAGGACGCGGTCCTTCGCTGGTTCGAAGATTGCCCGGTGGGGTTGCTGCGCGTCGGTTTCTGGGGTTTGAAGGCGATGGTCTTCATGGGCTACTACGGCCAGCCGGAAACCAACCGGCTGATCGGCTACACGCCGGAATTCGACGGCCGGGTGGGTCTCCATGCGTGAGGAAGAGTACGACGTCGTGATCATCGGCTCGGGAGCGGGTGGAGGAGTTGTAGCCAAAGAGCTCGCGCCCCTGTGCATCGACGGCAGGCGGATTGCAGTCCTCGAGTGGGGGGCGAAGCTGAGGCAGGAGGAGTACTCCGGCCACGAGAACGACATGGCGTCAAAGCTCTTTTTCGACGGGGGCGGGACATTCACCAAGGACCGCTCGATGACCCTTGCCTACGGTCGGGCCTACGGCGGATCGACCGTGATTTACACCGGAACCTCTCTGATCATGCCGGAGGAGGTGGTCGAGCGATGGAGCGTGCCGGGTATCGATTTCACCGACATCCATCACCGGTCGATGAGGTACTGTGAGGAAAACAACGTCCACCTCCTGGCGGACGATGAAATCAACCAAAACAACCGGCTCTTCTTGAAGGGCTGCGAGGAGCTTGGCTTCCACGTCGAGCAGTTCCCGATCAACACCAAGGGCTGCAAGGGATCGTCTCTCTGCAATCTCGGGTGCCCGAACGGCGCCAAGCAGGGAACCGATCGCGTACAGCTGCCGATGGCTGAGGCCCAGGGCGTCGAGGTGATTACCAACTGCCGGGTGACCTCGATCGGCGACCGGGTGTGTGATGCAGTGGTTGCTGATCCGGGCTACGGTGAGCCGTCGAAGTGGGAGCCGGGCGAGTACCGCGTCAGGGCAAAGGTCATCGTGCTCTGCGCCGGCGGTGTGGTGAACTCACCGGCGCTGCTCCTTCGTTCGGCGTTCGCGGAAAAGCTGCCGATGCTCGGACGGCGTATCACGCTCCACCCGGCCCTCATACTGGTCGGCGAACACGCAGAGTCCATCACGAACTTCCATGGATTCCCGAAGAGTTACTACAGCGACCAGTTCATGAGAGAGGAGCGATTCCTCCTCGAGGTCTGCATGTACTTTCCGTTCGTCACCGCCAAGAACCTGATCGGCTTCGGAGCCGACCACTCCAACATCATGCGCGCTTTTCCGAGACTGCAGATGATTCTGGTGCTGGCCCTCGATCCCGCGTTGCCGGACAATCGGGTGACCCTCGACGGGAACGGAGATCCGGTGGTGGACTACACCCTCACGGAAGCGGTACTCGACACGCTGCACGCATCGATGCTGGCCAGCGCACGGGTCTTTTTTGCGGCTGGAGCCAAAAGAATTCACGCTCCGGCCGGTACGAGCTTTTTCATCGATGCCGCTGACGCAGATCGGATCGAAGAGTTGATTCCGCGAGCGAAGGTAAGAAAGGGCAGGATTTCGATCACGTCGGCCCATCTCATGGGCGGATGCGCGATGGGCAACGATGCTTCGGATTCCGTAACCGATGGGTGGGGGAGGGTGCACGGCGTTCCGTGGCTCTTCGTCGCCGATGCGAGCCTTTTCCCGCAATGCTCCGAGGTCAACCCGTATGTCACCGTCATGGCCCTCGCGGATAGAGTCGCCGAGGGCATCCGAAACAACGCCGGGGAGCTGCTTTCATGAAGATACGTGCGGCCAGGGAGATCGCCAGGGCGCTGGTCGACGAGGGTGTGCGCTACACCTTCGGCATTCCGGGTACCCACAACATCGAGCTCTACGACGTCCTCGCCGGCGTCGACGGTATCGAATCCGTGCTCGTCACTTCGGAGGTCGCTGGAGCTTTTGTCGCCGACGGATTTTCGCGTTCGTCAAGCGAGGTCGGCGTGATTAACGTGGTGCCGGGAGCGGGTGTGGCCTACAGCTTGTCGGGAATCGCCGAGGCGTGGATGGACAACGTACCGATGGTGGTCATCGCCAGCGGGATCCGCACCGACACCGGGACCGCCTACCAGCTCCATGCCATCGATCAGCTGGCCATTCTGCGCCCGGTGACCAAGAGTGCCGTGCGGGTCGAGAAAGCCGAAGAGATTTATCCCGCAATCCGCCGCGCATTTCAGATCGCTCGGCGAGGCACCCCCGGGCCGGCGGCGGTCGAGATCCCGGCCCAGTTCCTGCTCCAGCGCCATGAAATCGCAGAGGTTTCTTTCGAACCGGAACCCGAACTGGACACGACTCCGGACGCCGAGCTGGTCGAGTACGCGGCGGCACTCATCGAGGAGGCCGAGTTCCCGGCCCTGTATCTCGGAAACGGGGCCGCGGAGGCCTCGGATCTGCTGGTTTCGCTGGCCGAGCAGCTCGGCACACCGGTCACCACTTCGTTCAGCGGCAAAGGAGTTTTCCCGGAGACCCACCCGCTCTGGCTGTGGCCGGGCTTCGGTCGTCAGGCACCGTCATTCGTGCAGCGAATCATGTCGAAATGCGACTGCCTGCTGGCCATCGGATGTCGATTCGGAGAGGTGACAACCGGTGGCTTCGGCATCGAGCCTCCTGAAGTGCTGATTCACGTCGACATCGATCCCGAGGTCTTCAATCGTAACTTTCGTGCCAAGCTCACGGTCCGATCGGATGCAAGATTGTTCACCGCCTCCCTTTTGGATCTCATCGATGGGAATCGTCCGTGGGCTGGTCTGGCCGTTCAGATCGCGGAGGGGCGGGCCGACGTGGATGATCGCTGGGAGCGCAAGGCGGCCACCGACCGCGTCTCACCACACGCGCTTTTCGCCGCTCTCCAACGCCACTGTCATACCGATGCGATCTTCACGACCGACAGTGGCAACGGCACCTTTCTGGCGATGGAACATCTGCGTCTCGAAGCACCCGGCCGGTTCCTGGCGCCGACCGATTTTTCGTGCATGGGGTATTCGGTGCCGGCGGCGATCGGCGCGTGCTTCGCCAATCCGGGGCGCGACGTCGTCGCTCTTCCCGGAGACGGCGCGTTCCTCATGACCGGCGTCGAACTCATCACTGCCGCTGCCAACAAGGCCGCACCGTTGGTGTGCGTGCTCAGTGACGGCGCGCTGTCCCAGATCGCCCAGTTCCAAAAAATGATGACCAACCGCGTCTACGCCAGCCAATTGCCCAGCCACGACCTCGAAGGCTTCGCGCGGGCGACGGGATGCAGTTATTTCCGGTTGATCCGTGATGTCGAGCTGGACTCGGTCCTGCCTGCGGCACTCGAGATGACCCGCAACGGCACGCCCGTCCTCATCGAGGTCGCGATCGACTACACGCAGAAGACCTACTTCACGAAGGGCGTTGTCAAGAACGTCTTTTCGCAGCTGTCGTGGGGAGACCGATTTGCCAACATCCTCCGTGCGGTGGGCCGCCGCCTGACGTAGCCGCTATCGCAGAAGGTTGAGAGTTCAGAATTGAGAGTTGAGAGTCGCCACCTACCCAAGAAACCAAGGGGAGGGTGGGCGGCAATTCTCAACTCCGAATTCTCAACTCTTCACTTTTCAGGGAGCATCGCGGTGTAGATCTCGCCGGTGTTTTCGCACGCGTTGAAGGCAAGGTAGCGGTCACCTACCGAGATCTCGAACCCCCTCCCCTGCAATGGGCCCCAGATTTTCATCTCACTGCGATGAGCGTGTACGACCGCGAATGCGTTTCCGGTCGGCCGCTTGCTCTGTGCTTCCAGGGGTTGTGCCCAAATGCAGTTGAAGCCGTCACGATCCGACAGGTAGTAGAGAAACCGGTCGTCACGCGACCAATGCGGCGAG